>NZ_FRBE01000006.1 GCF_900142535.1 Fibrobacter sp. UWEL | reverse complement strand
CTATTAAGGGCATGAAGTTTGAATATACCGAGTCCGAACTGGCTGGTGAACTGGTTCCCTTCTATGTCACTGCTTTGATTGACGATGGCAAGGACTTGAGCCTGTCTCCGGACGACGCTGTTAATGAGGGCTATACTCTGTCTGCTGATGGCCTGACTCTGTATGTAAAGAATAAAAAGGGCGAACTGGAAATGATTCTTCCTTCTAACCCGCGTACCATTGGCTCAACTGGTGTGGATACCATCTATGCAACGGTGGATTTCGCTGCTGCAACAGAAACAAAGACTTATACCATCAAGACCATTAGCTCTAGTGGTACTCCGGCTACTATTGAATTCTACCTGCCTCGCCTCGCTTTCACCGATTCTCTCTATAAGGCTCAGTCCATCACCGGTGCTTCCAAAAATGAGAATGGTGAATACGAAGAATTTTTAGTAGGAGGCTTCGCAGACTTGTATGTACACGCTCTGGATCCCTATGGTAACCTCTGCGAAAAGTGCAACTTCGCATTGAGCCTGGGTTCTGAAACTTCCGCAAAGATTGAACCTCAGGCTGGTGTAGATCTGGCTGTGGAAGGCGGTAAGGGTGTTGTTCCTGTTCGCTCTCTGAAGGAATATCGTTATTATGCAGAAGGCTGCGTTGCAGATCCGTCTAACCCGAAGGATGACTGCGGTCCTGCAACCATCTCTGTCATTGCTACCATGAACGGTGCTGTGAAGGCTGTTTATAACCCGATCTTCTTCCGCGAACCTTCGGTGCCCTATCCAATTTTGGCTGATGTCTTTGACGTGCATGGGATGATTTCTGAAACGGAAATGGATATTCCCTCGCCTTATTTCAGAGCGAACCAGGAATATTTAGATGGCATTGGAGATTCTGTTTCTGTTTACTATAATCGCCCTCTTCATAAGGACTCTTTGCCATCCTTCCTCTGTTTCCTCTGGGATTCTTCTTCTGCAGAAAAGCTGAATCCTTACGAATTGGGTATTTCCAACAAGGAAACCGACAAGGAAATGTACTGTAATGATTACGTTTCTGGCGATAAGCTGAGCTGTGTTGGCACTCCTGATGCTGATGGCTATTGCACTGCTCACTTGGATGTGGGTGCCCTGAAGCTTTCCAAGACTCCCAAGACAGGCGGATCCGGCAAGGTTTACTCCTGGGTAAAGTTCATGGACAAGGGTAAGCCTGTGACCCAGAGCTTCGCTGGTGATTTGACTGATCGTATGGCTCCGGTGATAGTTTCTGCTCGAGTGACTAAGGTTAGTGAAATTCAGAATCAGTTGATATTGACGATGTCTGAACCAGTTGTTGTTCCGAAGGAACTCGCGAATAGCTTCTCGTTCTATTTGAATTCTGCAAAATCTTTAAGTGAAAGTCAGCGTTTCAAGACGGATGTGGCTGCGCTAAATGTTCAAAATCTCTCTAATCAAATTAGAGCTTACTACAGAAATAGTGGCGTGATTCCTCATGAGGGGGATTATGTTCGCCTAAGCGGAGATTATAATGATGTCTTTTGGTTGGACGAGGCAGATATCAAAGCGGATGCTTATGCTGGTATTCGTCCGTCCAACGATTTGACGGACTATAATTGGAATGCTCCCACTGCCTATAACTCCACTACTCGTTTGCCGTCACCTTGGGTGCGAATTAGTGGCCAGTATGCTGAAAAACCCAGCTTCCATATTGTCATGACCGGTCCCTTCAGGTTTGAAATTATGGTGGATGATAAACTTGCCGTGAAGAAACAAACTTATGCGGTGATGGACTTGTCAGGTAATGTGTTAAGGCAGGGACGTGTTGGCTCTAATGTTAGCGTCTCTCTAGAAAACGCTGGCTACTACATCGTGAAAATTGGCCACCATCATCAGGTGGTGAAATTCAAATAAAAAGAACCCGCGGAATCAAATCCGCGGGCATTTCTGTTATGCTGAATAAACTCAGCATCGGCTACTTTCCGGAGATCTTCTCCACGATGCCGCTGGTGGTTAACAGCTCCGGCAGCACGATCTGCTGGCTTGCATCCCCAGCGGGATAAATGGCGTAGGCGGGAACTCCGGATTTGCCCATTCCCTTCAGGAGGGCGTTCACCTCGGGTGTTTCTCGGGTCCAGTCCGCCTTCACGCGGGCTACCTTTAGGCTGTCCATGGCGTGGGTAAATTCCTCACGGTTCAGGATGGCCGCTTCATTGGCCTTGCAGGTCAGGCACCAGTCAGCGGAAACGTCCACGAAAACGGTACGTCCGGCGGCCTTGAATTCTTCAATCAAGGCGGGACTGTAGCGGTACCATCCGTCTTCCGTCATCTGTTCCGACAGGCGGGCGTTAAAGCGTTCGTCTACCACATTTTCGTAGCGGGGAGCCAACACTCCGAACCAGAGGGCGGCAAGCACGATGATGGAACCTGCAAAGCCTGCCACTTCCTTACCGAAGACACCGCCCGGCGGGGCGATCTTCCCGATGATAAAACTTCCGGCGATAGCCACCGCTGCAACGATGGCGAAAATACCAACGCCTGCGCTGCCTGCTTGTTCGTTTACCACCCAGAGGAGCCATGCGACTGTTGCCAGCAGCAGGATGCCCATGACTTTCTGGAGCTTTACCATCCAGGGGCCCGGTTTCGGGAAAACTTTCAGAACTGCGGGGAATACGCTGACCAGAATGTAGGGGAGGGCAAGTCCCAAGGCCGCTGCCGTAAAGAACAGGAACAGTACGGGGGCGCTTGCGGTAAAGGCGAATCCCATGGCTGTTCCCAGGAAGGGGGCGGAACAGGGAGTGCTCAGCAATACGAGAAGCGCTCCTGTAAAGAAGGCGCCGGCGATACCTGACTTGCGTCCGGCTTCGTCCATCTTGGTGGTAGCACCCCACGGGAGCCACACTTCAAACACGCCAAAGAAACTCATGGCGAATGCGGAGAGAATCACCACCATAAAGGCGATAAAGCCGGGACTCTGGAATTGCATTCCCCAGCCAGCATTGCCTCCGCCGATTTTCACTGCGGTAATGACTGCTGCTAGAGTCCAGAAACTGGCCAGGATGCCTGCTGCAGTACTTGCTCCCAGAACCATCAGGCGGCCGCGACTTTCACCCGCTTGCTTGATCAAGCTAAAGAGTTTCAACGAAAGGACCGGCAGTACGCAGGGCATCAAATTGAGGATGAGACCACCTACGAATGCAAAGAACAGGAGTGCCAATGTGCCGGCGCTGTTCTCTCTCGTTGTATTTTCAGTGTTGTTCTCTTCCGAGGGTGCGCCTGCGCTCACATCTTGAGTTTCAGCGGAAGTGTTCTCGCCAGTAATAGAAGGATCCATCGGGATGGCGAAAGTTTCCTTTTTATTTGCTGAGCCGTCGGAAGCCTGCGCGTCAGCGTCTTGTGCGCGACTCCCGTCCCCGAAAAAATCATTGCCATTTAAGCCGATGGTTTTTTCCGCGGGAGCAAGGCAGATGGAATTGTCACAGGCTTGATAATGGAAGGTGGCCTTGGTGGTCAAGCTGTCGTAACCATCTTCCACGCCATCGATGGGCAGGACTACCTGGAACTTGCCTCGGAATACGAGATTCTCCATGTCCAGGGCTTCGCTATATTCCTTGATGGCTTCGGGCCAAACGGGTTCGCCGAAGGTAATGCCCTTTGCGGACAAGTCAATGGAAGAGGGCTTCAGGAATTCGTCGGCGGCAATATTGGCGTTTACGTGCCAGTTGTCGGGAACCGTAATCTGTACGGTCAGCTTGGATCCGGCCTTTAGGGCGCCTGCGGAATACTCCATGGACATTTCCGGAGGAGGCATGGAATTCATATTGAATTCCTGTGCGAATGCTGTCAAGGGCAGTAACGTAAAAAAAGAGCACCAATAGAGCGAATGCAAACACTTGGTTGCAAAATTTTCAGAACTCTTTACTTTTTCAAATAAATTCATAATTTTATGCTCAACTGAAAGCCTGCTGTCAAAATTCTCGTTTAACTATATGCCTAAACAAGGAATTTTTACAGATGGACCAAACGATAGGATTGGAAATATCTGGCTAAAATACGCCCCTAAAATTTACAAACAATGTTCTTCTCAGACAAAGTCGGAAGAGGCCGCAAAGGATCTTTTTCAAGACGTTGCCCTGAAATTCTGCAGGAATGCCAAGTGCCTGGATTTGGAAACCCCTCTGGAAGGTTGGTTTCGACGGGTGGTTCGCAATACCTACTGTGACCAAATGCGTAGGATTTACGTGGAAACTCCCATGTCCAGCCTTATGGATGAGGCGGGGGAATATAGTGCCGTGCCCAACCACGCGGGCGTATTCTTCCGTGAAAATCAGCGTAAACAGCGTGTCTGTGACCTGGTTAATTTGTTCATGAAGGAGCTGAATCCAGCGGAGAGGATTGTGGTGGAGGGAACATTCATTGCCGGGGTGACTCTTTCTTCCATGTCCCGTGATTTTGGCATGCCACGATGCATTTTGTGGAAACGACGCAATGCGGCGCTGGTAAAATTGCGCAATGGCAGGAGTTCCAGGCTGCTGGATCTTGAAAATCCCGATATACCTGTGTCTGTTTTGGAAAATCCGTCCCATTTGCATCCGTGAAATTTCGTAATTTTAGGGAGTGAAGTTAAAACTCCTTACATTGCTTTCGGGTCTCATGTTGTCAGTTGCCTTTGGCGCTGAAAAGTGGGAAAATTTTTCTAATCCGCTGCCCATCTACAATGCTGTTCCCTTTGGAGGGGACGGCCTGATGATGGCAACCGGCGGCGGTGTCCGTTTTCGTAATCCGACCAATGACTATGTGTACCATTCTGAACATGGTCTGGAATCTTCGGAAATTTATGCCATTGCCTCTTCCGACAAGGGCTACTTCGCCGTGTCCCGCGAAGGACTTGTTTCCGTGATGAATGGAAACGCCTTGAGCTGGCGCGTGGTGAATCGCTCCTACGCGGCGAACAAGCGCGATGTGGTGCCGGGTGCCGCTACCATGGGTAAGGATATTATGACCATCGGTTTTGAGGACCGTCTGGCGTTCTTCAATGCACCCTTGTCCTACTCCGTCTTGACCATTAACCGCATTTGCGACCAGTCCCTGGCAATCAACAAGGTGAATCGCGTCCTTGCCGATGGCGATACCCTGTTCGTCCAGCTGGACAAGGGCATTTATGCTCGCCGTATGGATTGGGACCACATGGATTCCGATATTAATCTGGTGGATCCTGATAGCTGGAAGAAAATTCCTGACGAACGCATTGTGAAGGGACTGGAACCTTGGGATTCTACGAAGGTCGTGGTGGACGGAAAAACTCTGGACGATTCTTCCCTGATGGAACATATTTATGTCTTTGATGACAAGGGCAATGTGGAACGGGAATATGACCGCAGTAAGGTCAAGCAGGTGGTTTCCACAGAGGCTGGCTACTACCTGATTGGTCCCCAGGCTCTTTTCTTCTATGATGGCACTGAAGTTAAGGATATGGTGGAGAATAATTTCTTCCCGCTGTCCGATTCCTACGAAGTGGAAGCCTTCCCTGCAGGCGGTGCTTTCGCTGTATCCACCCAGGGCGAGTTCAGTTTCTATGATGGCCATAGCTGGACCAGCGAGCCGATTTCCATGGGCATCGGTAGCGGATCTACGGGCTTTGGCTCCCGTCTGAAGAACTTTAGCTATCTGCCCGATGGCCATGTTCTGTTCCATGTCTGGGGTATCGCCTATTATGGATATTCCAACTGGGGTACCCGCTGGGATTACGACATGAGTCAGGCCCGTGGCTTGTGCCTGGATTCCTACAATGGTAAGTCTTCCTATGTGATTTCCCTCTCTGTCATTCCCGCTCCGGATAATTCCGGCTTCATTACCATTGCTGGATCTTTCGGCGGTTATAGCCTAGCCTATTTTGATAAGAACGGAAACGTGACTTGCGCCAACCATATTGGAGGCACCTTCAATGCAGCTCCTTTCCATTCCTTCATTAACGAAGATGGTCAGTGGGTGGTGTATGCGGCAACCCGCGGTGAAGAAGGACTTTCTTCTATGGGTGGCTTGGATATTATTACGTTCCCCTCTCCTAAGTCCAATGGTGGGGAACTCTCCCAAATTAGCATTAAGTCTGTGACGAACTCCAGCATTACGGCACCTATCGATATGGTTTATGAACCCGTCCAGAAACGCCTCTGGATGGTGACTGCATCGAGCCTTGTGTATTATGACGAAGAACGCGACACCTTGCTTACTCCTTCCTCCGTAAAGGGCGTGAGCGGTGCTGAATTTACTTCCATTGACCGCGATCCTCACGGCAACCTTTGGGTGGGAACTGCGGACCAGGGTGCCTATATGGTATCTCTCCTGGGCAAGTCTCCTGATACCTTGAAGGCGGTGAACTACACCGCTCGCGAAGGCTTGCTGTGCAATCGTGTCAGTGATATTTCCGTGGACTCTGTCCTGGGTAGAGTCTGGTTCTCCCACGAAATGGGCGTCAGTTCCCTGCAGCAGATGGAAGCCCGCGACGCGTCCAAGTTCATGACGGATTCCGCAAAGGCCGTGCTTGCTTATCCCATTCCTTTCCGTCCCAAGGTTCATAAGAATTTCATCATTGATTACGTGGACGAAAGCGCTGTCATCAGCATCTACAATCGCGGTGGTTCCTTGATTCGTTCCTTCTCCGGAAGCGAAATTGTGGGCGGCCGTGTGACCTGGGACGGCTGTGGTAAGGATGGACGACTGGTGGCTCCGGGTGTTTACTACTACGTGGTAAAGACCTCTTCCAAGGCCAAGAAGGGTAAGTTCATTATCATCCATTAAGGAGTCCTATGGATAAGCTAGTTTGGTTATTTTTTGTTCTGCTGGTGGCTCTGTTTACCTCTTGCGCCGGGGAACGCCAGGGTCTTGTGTGTGAAGAAATTGAATATCGTCTGAATACACAGACTTACTCTCCGGATCAGCGCGCCTATATCGAGGAAGAACTTCGTGTCTGTCGCGAAGAAGAAGCTCAGAAGAAGGGCGCAGACGCTCAGAGCCGTCAAAGTATTTACGATCGCTTTGCCGCAGATACGTCAAAGTCTAGAAGTCAGGATGTTTCTGTCTCCAAGGCCCTGCAAGACAGTTCCGAACAAGAAACTGTAAGCATTCGCGACCGCTACGACAACAAGGTGGACGAGCCCGCTGAAGCTGGCGAATTCCAGTAAGGATTGTTATGGCTCAGGTACAGACTCTTGACGGTAGAAGTTTCGAGCCGGATCTTCCCGGCCGCCTTTTAAAAATTGCAGGTGAAATTCGTGAGGCCGGCGGCCGCGCCTATCTGGTGGGCGGCTGGGTCCGTGACGCCATGTTGGGCGGAAACTGTCGGGACTACGACATCGAAGTATACGACATGGAGCAGGACGCCCTAGTGGCAATCCTCTCTAAGTATGGTCGCTGCAATCTGGTTGGTAAAGCATTCGGTGTCATCCATCTGGCCATGAAGGGATTGTCTCTGGACTTTTCCTTCCCCCGTACGGAAAGTAAAGTGGGCTACGGCCATCGCGGTTTTGTGGTTCATACCGACGCAAAATTGACCTTCCGTGAAGCCGCCCTCCGTCGAGATTTTACCATCAACGCCATGGGGATGGAACTTCCGGACTTGACCCTCTGTGACCCGTACAATGGGGTAGAGGCCCTGAAGGCGGGACTCCTCCGTCATGTAGGTCCCGCTTTCGCCGAAGACTCCCTACGTATCCTTCGCGGGGTGCAATTCGCCAGCCGTTTCAAGCTCAGTCTTGCTCCCGAAACTGTAGAGATGTGCCGCACTCTTTCTCTGGATGATCTGTCCATCGAACGCCTGTTCGAGGAATTCAAGAAGTGGCTCCTGAAGCCGGGAAAACCTTCCCTCGGGCTAAAGGCCTTCCTGGACATCAAGCTAGATGAATACTTCCCTGAAATTCGTCCGTTGGCTGCCGCAGGTTCCGCCGCGGCAAACCTTGCGTCCGACGTGTCTTGGGACGCCCTGGGTGAACTTCTGGACAATCTCTCCGCGGTAGAAGGCCTGAACGACGAGGACCGTATGGTCCTCATGTTTGCAGGTCTCCTGGCCGGCAATCCTAATGACGTCCTGAAATTCCTGGCCCGCATTACCAACGAGATTAAGCTTACTCGTGGCGTGCCCCTCCTGTTGGCCAACGTTTTCAAGTATGAACCTCAGGCAACTCTTCCCACGGATGCGGAAATCCGCCGCCTGTCTGTGGAACTTTCCGGACTCCGCCTGTATATCGCCTTCCTGCAGAGCAATCCCATGTACCCCGCAGAAGCCCGCCAGACTTATGCCGCTTCCTTCAAGCAGCGCGCCACAGAACTTGGCGTTTACGAGAAGGCTCCCGCAGCCTATCTCACCGGCAAGATGCTGATGGATCTTGGCGTCAAGCCCGGCAAGGAAATGGGCGAACTCATCAAGAAAAGTTTTGAACTCCAGCTAGACGGCGAAATTCAAGACGCCGACGCTGCTATCTCCTGGGCTCGCCTGAAATTACAATGACGCAAGGGGGCTCTGCCCCCCTGGACCCCCCGTCGCAATGCTGCGGCTTCACAAGTGCTTTGCACTTGCTTTCCTTGCCTTGCTCGTTGAGGGGCGCTAAAGCGCCTCCTCAAAAATTTATTTCCATCTAAATGCGCCGGTGATTCCTGCGGGTACGCAGAACACAATCATGGGAATTTGAATCAGTTCCGTAGGAATGAACGCAAGCATTTTCTTCTTGCTGTGAAGCTTCCATGAGGCAATGCCCAGGAAGATAAAGTCGATGATGAACTTGGGTAGAATACTGAACGCACACCACTGCCAGGGGCAATCAAAGAGCGCCACACACCAGGGACTTACAAACATCCAGATGTAGTAGGTGTAAATCAATGTCAGCATCAGAATGTAGGGCTTGCTTTCGTAGCTGGTGCCGTTACTGCTCCAGCGGGCGCGCTGGTTGAACAGCTGCTTCCAGGTGTGAACAGGGGCGGTCTCAATGACGGCGTCCTTATCCAGATTGTAGCAGACTTTGGTTCCCGGGATCTTCATCATCTTGTGAATCAGCATGTCGTCATCGCCGCTGCTCAAGTTGATCAGGTCGCCGAAACCGCCTACTTCAAAGAACAAGTCCTTCTTGTATGCCAAACAGGCGGCGCTTGCCACAATGGGGTGTCCCCAGCTGAAACCTGCCGCTTCCATGGCGGTGTAGCCCAAGGTTTCCAGCTTCTGGAACAGGTGAGGCATGGTGCGGGTGCCGTTATTCTGCTTGGGACCCTGCACGATGCAGATGCCATCGGTGAAGCGGCCCGCCATGGCGGTAATCCAGCTCTTGCGGGGAATGCAGTCGGCATCCATGGTCAGGAGCACTTCGTACTTGGCAATCTTGAAAGCGCTTTCCAGAGCGCGCTTCTTGGGGCTTGCAATCTGGGGGAGGCTCGGGTCCAGAGAAAGAACTCGGAATTTCGGGTGAGTAGTGGCGAACTTTTCCAGGATTTCCTTGGTGGAATCTGTGGAGCGGTCGTCTACGCAAATGACTTCCCATTCTCCCACGTAATCCTGGATTGCTAGCGCTTCCAAAGTGCGCTGGGCAAATTCCTCTTCGTTACGCATGGGAACCACCACCGTCACGGAGGGAGTGGCCTTCACTCCTTTATAGCGGTGCGTCTTCAAAAGTCCTATTACGAAGAATAGGAACAACAGCACGTAAATCGCTGTAAGACATCCGATAATAATGCTACCCATGGTATTTGAAAATTTAGGAAAAACCCCAAAAATCGTCTTTTGAAAAATTGCTAATTTAACGTGCGCACTCATAATTCATAACTCGTAACTCATAACTCATTCCCATGATTCACCCCTCCGCATTTGTACACCCTTCCGTTAAAATCCCCGAATCCGCAGTGATTGGCCCCTGGTGCCTGGTGGACGAAGGTTCCGAAATCGGGGAAGGTGTCGTCCTGGAAAGCCGAGTACACATTTATGGGCATGTACGCGTCGGGTCCTATACGCATGTATTTGACGGTGCCGTACTAGGGGCTCCTCCGCAGGATCTCAAATATAATGGGGAGCCCACCCGTCTGGAAGTGGGTGAGAACTGCACTATTCGAGAATACTGCACCCTAAATCGCGGGACGGTTCAAGGGGGCGGCTGTACCCGTGTGGGCGACAAGGTTTTGATTATGGCTTACTCTCACGTCGGGCATGACTGTCAGATTGCCGACGGGGTAGTGATCGCCAACGGCTGTCAGCTAGGCGGTCACGTTCGCATCGGGAAGTTCGCTACCATCGGTGGGGTGACCGCAATCCAGCAGCGCAATCAGGTGGGCGCCTACGCCTTCGTGGGTGGCACCTACAAAGTGGATAAGGATGTGCCCCCCTGCACGAAGGCTTTTGGAACGCCTATCCGCTATGGCGCATTGAACCTTCACGCCCTTCGCCTCCATCCCGAGGAATTTCCGCAGGAACGAATCCAGAATCTGGAACGTGCTTATCGGGAATTGTACCGCGGCAAACGCCCTATGGCTGACGTGGTTGAAGAACTGAAGAACAGTCAGGAAGAACTCTTCAAGGAATTCTTTGACGAACACTGGGGCGGAAGTTTAATTAGGCCTTAGGTGGCTCCGCCCCCTAAAACCCCTGGTTGAAAATACTGCGGGTTCACAAGTGCTCTGCACTTGTTTTACCTTGTCTTTTCAACTGAGGGCCTGCGGTCCCTCAGACACCCTTAACATAGAGATGTATAACCCTGGTAGCCCTCTGGATAACGTATGGAGATGCATGGGGGCTCTGCCCCCTAAAGCACCTCCTCAAAGGATGTCAAAAAAGGCCTGCTGTTTTTCAGCAGGTCTTCTACTTACAGGTTTGAGGAGGCACTTTAGTGCCCCTCAACGAGCAGGGCAAGCAAGTGCTTTGCACTTGTGAAGCCGTAGCAATGCGACGGGGGTTCCAAGGTAAATGAACACTTAGGGCTTTAGCCCTTAGTGAGAATTATCCACTTTGTGGACGTGTGGTACCCCCTTGCATTATTATAACCCGAATGCGGTGGGGAAGCCTTCGTACCATTGGCCGGAGTTCTTGTCGTAGGCTTCGAAGCCGCCTACGCCTGCAAGACCCCAGTAGTGCCAGGAGATACCCAAGGCTTCTGCTGCGGCGACCACGCCCTGTGTCCATCTGGCTTTTGCTGCGTTAGTAGGGGGAGTTTCGCCACTCTTGCAGGAACTCTTATTTGCGTTTGGTCCGCCGGACACGCCGAATTCGCCCATGTTCATGGGGACGGAGTAGCCGCTGACAACGTCAGGATAAAGCGATTTTGCGGAAGCGACGTAGGTCTTCAGGTCGGCTGCCGCTGTCATGGAGTAGGCTGCGTCACCCTTACATGCGTAGCTGTGGCCCTGATGGGTAAAGCCATAGGGTTCATAATAGTGACCGCTATAAATGATGTTGCCATCCTGAGGAAGTGTCAGGGAAGAAAGTTCTGCGAACTTGGCGGATGCCTTGGATTCAAACATGATAGTCTTACCCGGGGCGGCTGCGCGGATTGCGGTATAGCCGGCGGTCATGACTTCATTCAGTTTTTCTACAGAAGTCATGGTGGGTTCGTTCAGGATGTCGAATACGATCATGTCATCGGGGAAAACGTTCAAGGCGGTTGCCACTTCGGTCCAGATGCTGATGAAATGGAACAATTCAGATTCGTAAAGGTCCGGATGGGTCTTTGCGTGGTTTGCTGCGAACATGATTTCGTAGTACCAGTGGAAACTGACCACAACGGCCAGGCCCGCATTCACGGCGAGTCCAACGTCTTCTAGGACGCCAGCCAAACGTTCCGGGTTCACCTTATGGGTGATGGGGTCGGAATTATGCTGCCAGCGGACCGGCAGACGGATGGAATTGAAACCTGCTGCCTTGACCAGTGCGAAGTAATTATTGTCAATGGGGTTGTTCCAGCCACGGTCCAGTCTGTCGGCGCAGTCGGAATTGTAGCGACTAGCAGGAATGTTTCCAAAGAACATCTGGTCGGAAGATGTCAGTGTAATGGACTTGGATTCACCACTCAAGTTTACGTATTCCAGAGCATCATCCTCTCTCAAGGTGCCGCAACTGTTATAAGCATGGGAATCCCAGGCGTTTCCCAGGTTAATGCCCTTGCCCAAACGCATATTCATAGCACGGCCCAAGGAGTAGTCCACCTTTGCATGGGTGGTTGCCCCGCCTGTGGTTCCGGAGCCTGAGTTATCAGCCTTCGTCAGTCCGCCACCATCGGAGGTGCAACTGCAGAGAATGAAGGATGCAGACAATGCTGCCAAAATCTTCGAAATCTTCATAGTGAACTCGCTAAAAAAGGTTTACAAATAGAAATTTACACTTATTCTATGAAATAAGCACAAACATATAAAATACTTCGGTTACGTAGGTAAACGAAGCGAAAAAGCCTAAAAAAGAGGCTTTTGTGTTGTCGGTTTCTAAACTGAAGGGGGGAAGGCTTTTTGTGGTGGTTACAAATGGAACCAATTTACCCAAACTACAAAAAACAATAGGAAAAAAACAAGTTATATTGTACCTCAATTGAATTTGGAGATTTTGTACCCTATGAAATCACATTTGCAGAACATCATCAGGACGTGTGCTGTTGGCACCCTCCTCCTTGCATCTTTCTCCTTGGCGAGCTTTAGCGACTTTAGGGATCGAGATGCTTCCCGCTTCAAAACTAAGGAAGCTAAGCAATTCCGCCCGGATAAGGACGTGGTAAGCGTCGTTATGCGTGAAGCCATCCCTCGTGGTGGTGGATACGTTTACCAGTATCCCCGTGAAAACCCGGAACCGATCCTCACCGATAAGTTCGCTATGGAAGGCGCTCTTTCCATGGAAATCGAACTTATTGCTAGCGATTATTCCGGTGTGGCAATCTGTATTGCAGGTTCTGTGGACCTGGAACCGTACTACGAAGACGGTGTTGTTGAATTCTGGATCAAGGGTGCCCAGGGTGGCGAAAATGCCCTGTTTGTGCTTGTGGACGACGGTGTGAAGACTGGTGGTGAATCCATGCAGGTGAAGCTCCGTTCCAAGAGCCTTGGCGAAATTACTACTGAATGGAAGCATTTCAGCATTCCTCTGAAGCTCTTCGGCAAGACCGGTGTGTACTGGGATGCCAAGAATACTCGTGAAGTGATGCTCCCCTTCGCATGGTCTAACTTCAAGGGTTTCCGTCTTGAAGTCCGTAAGGACGAAAACGAATCCTTCAAGGTTTGGATCGACGATATTGTGATCAAGAAGCATGGCAAGGCTTACGAAGGCCCGGCCTACTATCCGTTCCGCAACGAGATTTAAGAGGACTAGGATTATATGCGCAAATTACCTTTTATTGCAACAACCCTGCTCTGCTCCTCTCTAGCCCTTGCTCAAGAGGATGATTACAGCGATAACAGCTACGATAGCGAAGTTGCTACCGAAGCTTCCGCTGAAGAAGCCCCTGCAGAAGAAGCTGTAGCTGAGGAAGAACCGGCACCGGCAGTCGAAGAAGCCGCTGCAGAAGAAGCTCCTGCCGAGGAACCGGCTGCTGAAGAACCGGCTGTTGAAGAAGTTCCCTCCGATGTCGCACTGGCTCCCGAGGTCGAAGCTCCTAAGAAGGAAATGGCAAGCACCGCTCCCGCAGCTGTGCCCGCCGCAGTTCTTGACGCTCCCAAGACTCTTGGTGCTGAAAAGCAGCTGGAAACTATTGAAAATAACCTGGACAACCTGGCAGAAAACATGGAATCCACCCTTATGGGTAAGGATGACGCTCCTCTTGCCGTGTCTGGTTTTATGGCCTTCCGCCTGAAGAACTTCCACTATCCCGATGCTCCTGCTCTGCTTGCTGCTGACCAGGCTCGTACTTCCGTGGACGCAGTTTTCAAGGCAAACATCGTGGCTATGCCCAACTCTTACATGACCTTGTGGACGAACATTACCATGCCGTTCGATCTGTCTGGTCTGTTCACGAACAAGCTGGGTTCTCAGCCGACTGGCGTTAAGACCTATAACGAACACGCTCTGTACGACCACTCTACGGACTACTACTCCACTACCATCGATGAAGAAATGAACTTCGGTGTGGATATCCGTGCCGGTGTGTTCGGTGCATACGTTACCGCTGGTGGCGTTATCTGGGCAAACTCTTCTCCCCTTACCATGTGGGAACGTGAAACCAATCCCCGTTTCGCATGGCAGTACGAATTGTTCGAAGACGAAAAGACTGTAAGTACCTACTATAAGGAAAAGGTCTTTAAGCCCGTTAAGGAAGGTGGCCGTGCATTCTGGACCAACCGCTCCTTCGGTGGCGTCTTTGCTAGCATTTATCAGTTGCCTTGGGACTTGACCGCTCAGGCTATGGTTTCCCAGCCTGCTGATGCTGACATCGGTACCCGTGACGGTCTCCGTATGTACGGTGGTCAGCCCGGCGAATTGGAAATGTCTGGTGATTATGATTTCCGCGGTTCCATCTATCATGGTCGTCTGGCAAAGAACAAGATTGCCGACAACCTGACTGTTGGTGTGAACTACATGGGTGTCATTTTCGACAACGCTCTGGTCTATGAACCGGAATTCTTCAGTTCTTACAACAAGTACAGCGTTGATCCGACCATCTCCAACAACCACGTTGCTTCTATCGACTTCAAGGGTAACATCACTCCTAAGCTTTACTTGATGACTGATGTGGCTGTGAGCATGACTCAGGATCAGGAATACTATAAGGCTGAAGGTGCTGCAAACACCAGCAAGTACGAAAAGAATTCTTACGAAACTTCCATGAGCACTCCTGCTGTGGGTGTTTACGTGAAGGCTCAGAGCAAGTACCTGGAAGGCTGGCCCATGACTTTGGAAGCCATCTTCCTCCAGAAGGACTTCTACTCTCCGTATTCTATGTCTAACCCCTCTCGTTTCGTTAACTGGCGTAAGGATGAATTCGCTCTGAACTCCGGTTCTATGCGTTACACTCCGAATATGGCTGGTTTGAACTTGAAGGTGGAACCGGAATTCACTCGCGGTCACTTGGACCTGCAGTACGGTTTGCATCGTCAGGTTGAAGAAGGCATGGACGTAATCAACTTCAACTACCGTCTGAATGGTCGTAACCTTTGGGAATCCACCAACTCCTGGACCAAGCATAAGCCGCTGTTCTGGGCAGACTCTGGTAACGCAGGTTCTCGTGCAAATGGTTATGTGGAACGTGCAGGTGTACAGGCTCCTGGTACTGGCCTCAAGTTGAACCGCCAGCAGGGTGGTCTCCGTGGTGGTACCTGGGAAATGTGGGAAACCTTCGCTGCATACGAAAATGCTCAGCAGATTGCTGATTCCACCGTTCCGACTCACGCAAAGTGGTCTACCTACCTGTCTGTTGCTGGTGGCTACGATATCGGTCACTGGTTCGGCACCGATCGTAACATCGTGATGAGCGGTTATGCTGCTATTTCCGGTGTTTCCACCACTATCGCTCCTATCGCTTACAGCGAAGCCCAGAGCGACATGCTTATGTGGAGCTTCTACGGTCAGTTTGAACCGGCCATTGCAATTACTCCGTCCTTCCATCTTGTGGGTGTCCTGGGTCTGGAAACCTTCCGTTCTGAATACGGTTATGTGAATACCAATTTGGATAACCAGATTGCCAAGCCGAATTCCGACAAGGCAACTCACTATGGTGTTGTTTCTACTGGCTACTATGAAAAGGCTCCCATCAACATTGTGGAAACCGCAATTGGTCTTGGCTTCGATTGGGACTTTGCCGATCGTGCAGGTCTTCACTTCCGTTACAAGTGGGCTACCCACTCTGACGAAGTTCTGTCCGCCAATGACTGGACTGGCCATTACATCACCGCTGAAACTAAAGTTTGGTTCTAACGGAGGCGCGATAACAGTATGAAAATCAATAAAAGTGCTTCAAAGATGATTACTAGAACATTAGGTGCCATTGCGCTGACTTCTGGTGTGGCTGCTGCATCCGTGGCTTCCAACCAGGCTTTGCTGGAAAGCAAGGTTGATTCCGCCAATGCACATCGTGGCTTGGAAGTAACCGGTGCCATTCGCGGCATCGCTCAGGCTTCTTTCGTTAATACCGATCAGGATCCGTATGGTAAGAATACCAAGCCGGATGCAGAACGTAATGAGTTCGTCAATGCGGACTTCAACTTCGGTTTCCGTCCCTGGGAATCTGTTCGTGCAAACGCAATGCTTCGCTTCTATGCAGGTATGCAGGATTACTTCGCTGCAGCTGCAAAGATTATCGAAGTGCCTTGGTTGAATGTCGAAGGCCAGATTGGCAATAGCTTCTACTGGACCGTGGGTGACTTCCGTCAGCAGTATTCTCCGCTGACCTTGTTCAACCCCGATGTCGAAGTTCTTTACGAACCCACCGTTTTTGCTCGTCAGCGTCACATGGCCGAAAAGCAGCAGTTGCTTGAAGGCAATCAGCGCAACCTGCAGGGTGCTAACGTCCAGTTCCGTCACGGTCTGAATGACGTTTTCGGTGAAGTTCGTGTAGAAGGTATGTTTGCCCGCGTGAACCGCGCTCAGCCTCTGGACTTCTCCGGTGCTGAAGGCAATATCCTTCCCAACAATACAATTGCTGGTGCTACTCAAGCTTCTAACACCGACAAGTTCGTTCTTGCTGGTAACTTCGAACTCTTCCCGCTGAAGAGAAATGCATACGTCGGTGCAACCGCTATGTATATCTTTGACAACGAAGATTCCAAGACTGTTACTTACCGTCATCCCAACAATGACCCGACTGCATCTCTGGAAGATGAAGAAGGTAATACCATTGTTGAAACCGGTTACTACCGCGAAGAAGCAATCAACCCTTACGATCTGTCCCTCCAGAAGACTCTGGTGTTGGGTGGTCGCTTCGGTGCTGATGTGGCTGGCATGATGGGCAACTCCAGCTTGATCTTGGACGCAACTGCTGAAATGGCATTGTCCTCCAATGATGGAATCACCACTGTTCCCATGCTGAACGAAGATGGCGAAGTTGAATCCTACGTCGCAATCAACGATCCTGAAAAGGAAGGTGAAAGCGGTCTTGGTTTCAATGCAAACGTGAACGTGGGCTACACGGGCGGTTCCTGGAAGCTGAAGGTTTCCGGTGACCTGGTGTTCAATGACAGCGCCTGGTTCAATAACCTGGCTCAGTCTCCCAAGTTCTTTGCTCAGCGCGTTCTGAACTCTGACTACGATGGTAACACTGTAAAGTATGGCATTAACTCTCCGCTTTACACTACCTTCGATGCTCTCTATAATTTCGCTCCGAAGTTCTCTCCTGTGACTGCTTCCATGAAGACCGACGATAACGGCTTCAAGGAACACCTGGAAAGCTATGACTTCGCTCCCTATAGCAAGAATTCCTACAGCTCTACTGTTTACAGCCAGGCTCAGCTCAACCTGCTTGCCGCTATGGCTGATCCGGCAATCCAGATGGTACTCCCCAATGGTCTTGCAACTGCAAACCGTCAGGGTCTCCGTGCTAACGTGACCTTCGGTCTCGGTGACTGGTTGGAAGCTCAGGGCCTCTTCGGCATGTTCTCTCAGACTAGTCCTCTGGCTGGCCTCAGTGCAGTAAACTACACCGACTTTGGTGGCGGCCTGAAGGTTGACGTGTTCAAGGCTCTGGGATTCAGCAAGCCGCTGGAAATCTCCGGTTCTTACCGTCATACCGAACGTTCCATGGATGCTTCTGCAGGTGGTTCTGCTGAAATGAAGACCGACTTCATTAACGCAGGTCTCTATGTTCAGTACATGCCTCGCCTGGGCTTCACCGCTGGTTTCCAGATGGTCAATATGGAAATGAACGATCTCCAGCAGATGTACAGCGCCGCTCAGTTCGCTTCCATCGCAACCACCGCTCCGATGGTTACGGGTAAGCAGATGCAGTGGATGGTCGGTCTCGACTACTCTCTGGACAAGAACGTATGGCTTTCTCTGAACTTCGGTATGGTCTCTGTAGAAAACACCTACAATACGGCAGTTAGCACCGCATTGGGTGGCGATGCAGTGAACCTGCCGGTCTATGCAGACGAGACTCTGGCTGAGTTTACCAGTGAGTTTACTCAAACTATCGTAGAAGCCTCCATTAACGTGGAATTTTAATGGGAGGAATGAAAAATGAAGAATACTAAAAAGACCTCTATCATTCTGACTACCGCGCTGATGTCTGCTGCAGCTGCCTTTGCTGCCGAAGACGGTGCAATTGTCGAAAAGCAGTCCTCTCTTCTGCAGAAGCTTGACTCCCTGAATCAGTCGATTCTCGGTCTTCGCCTCAGCGGTACCGCCAAGGCTGGTGCTTTTACCTCCATGGCAACTTCCGATCAGTTTGCTGCTAATTCTGCAACTCAGGAAAACCAGGCTTACACCGACGTGAACTTGAAGTTCCTCGCTCAGCCTAGTTCTGAAACTCGCATTAATGTTCAGCTCCGCCTCCACAAGGATTGGCAGAGCGCTTACGAAGAAAATAACAACCCGGCAGTGGGTCACTGGTTCTCTTACGATGGCAACATCCTGAACAAGCATGTTGACTTCAACTTGGGTTATATGCGTGTGGGTTACACCCCGCTCACCATCAATACCCCCCAGGTAGAAATCCTTCAGGAACCGGAAATCTTCGCTCAGAAGCGTGTGGATGCTCTTGCTGATCGCAACCTGGACACCACATCCCGTCGCCTGATGCAGGGCTTGAATGTTGCTTACAACAGCGGTAATGTTGGTCCTGTAGATAACATCTACGCTCAGGCTACTGGTACTCGTATGCGTAACACCGCCAAGAAGAACGATCAGGTCTTCTTCGACTTTGACTGGTCCGATCGCTATGCTTACGGCCTCCGCGCTGGTGCAGAACTGATGGGCCTCACTGCTGGTGTTAACTTCGTGAACATCTTCGACCGTCGCTTGAGCACTCGTTCTCGTGACATTGGTCTTAATGACACCTTGATTTACGATGACAACTCCGTTCTTTCCGCTCAGTTGTCCTTCGATTCCAAGAAGCTTTTGCCGAGCCTGCCGGTTAACTTCGGCTTGAATGGTGAATTCGCCATGTCTTGGTGGGATGTTGATCGCGAATACTATGTCGTAGGTTACACCGAAGAACGTGCTATTAAGGAAGCCACCAATCCGGTTGACGGTAGTACTGTGGTCTATGTGTCTTCTTATGCAAAGAAGAACAATGATCTGATGACTGTTGACTACATGGAAGACGATGGTGTTGCTTTCAATGTGCAGCCTTACGTTGAAGGTTCCGTTTCTGGTATCAACTTCAAGGTGAATGCCATGTACATGCAGAACGATGAAAAGTTCTGGTCTGATCTGGCTTCTTCTCCGGCTTACACCAGCAATTCTGTGGTGTTGAACTCCAATGCTCTTTACAGCAATGTAGATGACGCACTGGTTTCTAGCTTTGCTTCTGGCAACTTGGAAAACCTGTACTTCGCAGTCTACAACACCAACATCCTGAATGCAACCAACTTGATGACTTCCGGCGAAGCAAACGTGTTGACCACGAATTATTCCGAATCCGTCAACATGTACAACCGCCTGTACAACAACTTCAAGCTGTCTCACTTCTATCGTAACGGTTACGATGCCAACTCCATGAAGAAGCTGGAAGCTGCTGAAGCTCAGCTCCTGATGGATCCTTCCGTGAACCTGGCTTTGCCTTATGGCCTTGCTACTCCGGATCGTAAGGGCTTCGCCGTTTCTCTGGATGCTGACTGGAACGAAGCAATCTCTCTGAATGTTCGCTTCTCTCAGATTAAGCAGGATGCTGCCGAAAACACCTACACCACTATCGGTGCTGGCGTTGGTATTGATCTTGGCCTCTTGATTCCGTCCCTCGGTCGTGACATCAAGATTCAGGGATCCTTTGAAAAGGCTTCCGAAGATGCTTGGCTGCAGCGTTCTTCTCAGCGCATCGTTGCTGGTTTCAATGCTGACATCTGGGGCCCTGTGGCTCTCCAGGCTGGTTTCCAGATGCTGACTAAGAAGTTCGATGCATTTGGTCTCCAGGTTGGTTCCTCTCTGGTGACCAAGGTTGACGAAATGTTGATCCTTGCTGGTCCTCGTATCCGCATCGCTCCCGAATCTTATCTCACCGTACGTTACGGCATGCTGAACAACAGTGTGGATTATCTCATCGGCGGTGCTGCTGCAGCTAATTTCTCTGTAGACAAGTCCCTTGTTACTGCAGAAGTATCTGTTAATTTCTAGTGAGGTTTAAAATGAAGAATAAGATTTCTCTTTTAATTTCTGCCTCTGCCCTGGCATTTATGGCATGTTCCTCTCTGGAAGTTTCTAATCCGGAAGAGGAAAACTTCCCGGCGGATTGGTCTGTAGCAGCCTACTTGACTGTTAATCCGGATCTTCGCGCTATGCAGATTAAGGATCAGGTCACCATTCTGAACACCAAGTCTGGTTTGGCTTCCGATGCTGCTGATGAAACTGCTTTTGAAGCTATCATGGGCGATGTGGCTCTGAACTATGCTGGCTTTACCGCAGCTTCTTGGGATGCTACCGATGCTTCCAAGACCAAGTATGTGAAGTCCTTCAATGTGTATGGCGTTGCCAACGAATTGGAACTGTTTGCTACTTTGCAGCTGGACTCCACCGCAATTGGAATGCAGTTTGTCTCCTATGGTCGTCGTGAAGGTCGTCCCTATCGCGCATGTGCCGAAGGTGAAGGCGCCATTGTTAAGGGTGACTGCCAGTCTACCGACATGGAAGGCGCTCTGTTCCCCACAAACTTCGAGAATCATCTGTATTGCAGCAGAGCTGGTGTAACTTATTGCATCGACTGCGTCGCTTCTGATGAATGCCCGGTTATCGCTGCTCCGGTTCCCACTCCGGCTGAAGGTGAAGAATAAAAGGTAGGATGAATATGAATCTCAAATTTCTTGCATCTACTATCGTTGTCGCCTGCGTGGCTATGTCCCAGGCAGCCTCTGACAAGGTTGTTGGCTTCTATCCTTACTGGAGCCAGTATTCTCAGTTCTATCCGAAGGACATCCGTTATAATACCGTGACCGATATCCACTACGTGGGTCTCCTTCCGGCAGAAGACGGCTCCCTGGCCTTCGCTGACGAAAATGACGCCGAAAACTTCAAGACTCTGGCCCAGATGTCCAAGGATAACAACGTGAAGCTGATTGTTTCCGTTGGTGGCATGGAAGCCGAAGGCAATTTGAAGGCTATTGCTTCCTCTGATGAAACCCTCTCTTCCTTCGTTTCTAACGTAAGTAGCTGGATTTCTGAAAACGGTGGCGACGGCATCGAACTTGACTGGCAGAACGTTACTTCCGAAGATAAGGAAGCTTACGGCAAGATGGTGAACGCTCTGGTGGATGGCCTTTCCGGTTCCATCGTTACCGCTGTGGTTTACCCGTCTGCTGGTATGGACGCTTATGATACCGAAGCTCTGAACCGTACTGCCTATGTGGACGTGTTCATGGCCGACCAGATGACTGAAGAAAGCTCCGAAGTGGTTCCTAACCAGAGCGCAAGCTATGTGAAGTCCACCCTGGATCAGGTTTCTGGCGCCGGCATTCAGAGCGACAAGCTGGTTCCCATCATCTTCATGTATGGTAAGACTTTTGCTGGTGCTCAGGGCCTTGGCACTTCTCATCAGGGTGTAGGTAGCGGTAACGAAGGTTACGTCTCCTATGCAGAACTGATGGGCAAGTTTGACGCTCCGGACTACAAGGTGACTTTCGATGAGGCTTCTCAGTCCGAAGTTGCTGTAAGCAAGGATGAAACCATCGTGTTCATGGGCATTCCTTCTGTGAAGGCTGTTGCTCAGCAGGTGAAGAACGACGGTATGGCTGGTGTGGCCGTTTACGACCTCTCCCAGGATCATCACGAACCCATCGTCTCCCTCCTGGTTACCCTCGGTCTGGAACTGCGCCCCGGTGTAGATTTCAAGCCCAAGAAGAAGTAATCTGAGTAAAACCGGTTATTAAAGAAGGCCGCGCTTGATGCGCGGCCTTCTTTGCTTTATACAAAATTTGGTTTATTGATTTGAACTTCCTACATCGTATTGCACAGCTAAGGCATATATCTTGCAATTGTGATTGGCCTTGCCTTCTACCATTACAGAACTACTGGCGAGGTCTTCAATAAGAATGTTACGTAGGTCGTCCACGCGGACTCCTCCAGTGCTTTTGCCGAGGAATTGACCGTAGATGTCGGCTTTATTGCAGGGGGTGCTCTTGGTCAACGTCATGGAAACACCCTTGACTTTTGCAATTTTAACGGGAGTCACGTCGATGGGTCGTTTCCTATGAATATAAACACAAAAGTCCGCCGTTGCCGGCGGACTTTTTAAAGTGATTCATTCAGTTTGGACTACTTCTTTTCGAAGGTATAGAGCTGAACGTTTGCATCCTGGCTGAGGCGTACTACGTAGTGACCAGCGCGGAGGCCGGAGACCGGAATCCAGTTGGAGCCTGCGTTAACGTTTGTCTGGATGGACTGAACTGCCTTGCCCATTGCGTTGAAGATTTCAACAGTGGCGAAGCCGCTTGCCTGTGCATTCAGATTGATGCCGCCCTTGCTGAACTGTGCCTTGAGGGATTCAACCTTCTGATTGCGGATAGAAACGTTGCCGCTCTGGACTGCAGCGAGACTGTCGCCCACAATCACGGTAATAGTGGTGTTCAGCGGGTTACGTTCGTCGTTGCCCAGGGAAGTAGCGGTAATCTTGACGATTGCGTCTGTAGTACCAGCCACCAGGCTACCGTTAACATTGCTCAGGTAAGGAGAGGTTGCCTGACCGTCGAAGGTATAGGTCACAGCCTGCTTGCTATAGTAGGTTGTTGCGGGGAAGAAGTCTGCTACAGTTGCACCCTTTGCCACGGTAGTGGACTTAAAGACGGTTCCAGGGAGCTTGTCGTCTCCCTTCATATAGCTGAAGGTCAGGGTGTCGTTCATGGCGGAGTAACCTGCAATAGCCGGAGCCTTTGCAAGAATCTTTGCTTCGCCAAGTGCTCCGGTGAGTTCATACATGTTAGCCTGCTTGTTCTGCAAGGCATAGCAGAACTTGCTGGTGCATGTTGCCTTCTTAATCTTTATGATTTCCGGAGTAAGGGAGGTCAAGGTAAATGCTGCGCCTTCGTCGGTTTCGTCCTTAGCGGTAATGATGATTTCCAGCTTGCCATCACCATCCATGTCCTTCAACTGCTTACTCTTGGTGCAGGTGCCGCCGATGAAGCAAGTGATGTCATCGAGGCCGGTAATGGTCTGAGCAGGTTCTTCAACGATGGTTGCGATTGCCTTGGATCCGTCATTGCCAGTAAGAATTGCTACACCGTAACCAGCGATGGTACCATCGTTTGCAACGACGGTAGGTGCGCTAGAGGTATAGGTACAACCGGACTTAAAGAGGCTGGAGACGGTCTTTGCAGCCTGAGTGACTTCGGCCTTGAATGAGCAAGAGCCAGAGTTGCTTGCAAGGAGGGTGTCTGCCCAGGAACTTCCATGGCTGGAAATATATTCCTTGACGTGTTTACCGGATGTTGTATACGTTGCGCCTTCCAGCTTACTTGCGGTATTCAAGAAATCGCTGCCGGAGAACATTGCGGAACTTTCGGACTTGGTTTCGCCAATGGTGGTGGTTTCGTTACGAAGGCTCCAGTTACAGTTACTAATCTTGTTGGTTTCCATGTAGGATTCCCAAGCCTGAGATGCAGAAATGTCGGGATTGCCGGAACCAGAATAACCAACAGTACCCCATTCGGTGATGAATACTGCATTACCCTGAGAACGGCAACGGTCGATGTTTCCGCTATAGCTGCCAACAGAGTGGCTTGCTGCGTAGAAGTGGAATACGTAACCCACGTTGTCCAGGTTTACACCGCCGCAAGAACCCATCTGAGACCAGCTGGGAGTACCAACGAGGGCCAAATTCTTGGAACCTGCATCACGGATGCCGGAAATGACTGCAGTAGCGTAGCTAGCAATGGTGCTCATGCTCTGACTGGTCGGTTCGTTAAATACTTCCCAGATAACGTTGGGAACATCCTTATACTTGGTGGCCATCTGCTTGAAGAAATCCACAGCCTTGGCCTGTTCGTTATTTGCGCGATGGCTGTGCCAGTCGATAATCAGGTAGATGTCCTGTTCGATGGCTGCTTCCACCATCTGGTCAATGACGCCGATCTGCTTGTCAGGATTGCCGAAATAGGAATAGTTCTCGTCCAGAGTCTTAGTAGTGCCTTCGTCGTAGGAGTTGACGCCCATGGCGTAGCGAAGAACGTCTGCCTTAAGGGTCTGTGCAGCCCACTTGACAACGTTCTTGTTATAGTACTGAAGACCGATTGCATCGGACCAGAACAAACTCATACCACGAAGCATCACTTCTTTTTTGGTAGAAAGGCTGATGACTTTATTGCCGCTAGTTCCCAGTACGCCATAGTTAGACACGGGACCCACGCGGAGGGGCTTTGCTGTGGCAGCACTTGCGTTTGCAAGGGTGGTGCCCATAAGAAGAGACCCGCCTAAGACAAGGGCCTTCATAGATTTGCTGAAAAATGTCATAAATGACTCCTTTCTAACAAAGATAATTAAAAATGGAGGTCGCAATTGTAAATATATATATGGGGACTGTTTACGTTAGCAACCGAATAGCAAGGGTAATTTTAGATTTATAGGAAAAAATAAGGGGTAACTTTTTTTTTACAGTGATGTTGTTTACATCAAAAAAAGGGGAAAAAACGGATTTTGGGGGATAAAGTGCCGATTTATGTGATTTTCGCCATATGGAGACAGCTGTATACGAAAAAAAAAGGAGGGGGGTTATTGCTTATTCAAAAAAAAAAGATATATTTGCAACAAACCTTTTCCCCCTTTTCGGGGGATTCACAAAAAAAAGAGAGAGATACTATGAATAAGAAACTGACTCTTGCTGCACTTGCCGCTGCTGCTGTTGCTGCATCTGCATTCACCTCTACCTCCATGTCTTGGGATGGTTCCGATACTGAAGGTAAGGTAGTTACCGGTTCTGATGAAGAAACCGCTGGTTACTGGTACGAATATACCGATAAGGACAACGACGGCGACTCCAAGATCGTTTTCCCGTCCGACGTTGAAGCTAACACCTATGGTAACTTCTACGGTCCTCTGGCCGAAGCATACGGTGGTATCAAGGCTGACGTTCAGATCGGTACCGCTTACGAATACCCCTTCGCAGGTTTCGGCTTCAACATCGTTTCCGAAAACCAGGAAGGTGCTGACATTTCCGGTTGGGGTGGCGTTGCTCTGACCTATAACTCTACCGGTGGTTTCGCTATCGAACTCGGTATCGAAGACGAAGCAACTGCTACTGAATACAACAACTACAAGGCTTCCGTTGCTAAGGGCAACACCTCCACTTCCGTTGCTTGGGCAAAGTTCAAGCAGGAATCCGGCTGGGGCGTGAAGGTTGACCAGGCTGTTGCACTGACCAAGATCGCTGCAATCAAGCTGAAGTTCACCGCTTCCGCAGACTTCCTCCTGACCTGCATTGCTGACGCTAACACTGGTTGCGGTCCTGCTACTAAGTCTATCAAGGCTTCCGCTGCTGAAGGTGCTCTCAAGGCTCAGCTCACTGGCCGTACCCTTTCCTTCGGTAAGGTTGTGAAGGCTGAACTGGTTAACCTCCAGGGTCAGGTTGTTGCTTCCGCTAACGCTTCCTCCATGGACCTCTCCAAGGTTCAGGCTGGCGTCTACATGGTTCGCGCAGAAGGCCTTTCTCAGCGCATCATGGTGAAGTAATTTTACCTCGGTAAAAAGCTTTAAAAAAGGGTTGCGGGTTCGCAACCCTTTTTTCGTATTCCAAATCACATGTAGGGATGGTGGACTTTTTTTTTGGTTACGAGCGGGTATAAAACGCCGTTTCTAAAGTATATTTAAGCAAAAATTGTTTAGAGGTTTTTATGATCTTGAAAAAACTACTTACTGCCGCATTGCCGTTGAGCATTGCTTTTGGACTGAGCGCCTGTAGTAGCGAAGAAACAACTTCTCCCGTCATTCCGGATACTCCGGTTCCTGTTCCTGCATCTTCTGCTGCCGCGGTCGATCCGAATCCGGTTGTAACACCTGTTGCTACAGCAAAAACTTATGGTATTTTGCCCACTGTTGCTAATGCTACTGGGGCTATGACTTGGTATAATTTGTGGAAGGCTACCTATTTCAAGACCTACGAGGAAGAAGCGGCAAAGTATCCTTCTGCTGCAGCCTCTATGGATTGGGCTGCTATTTTCGCTCCCTATATTGCCTCTGGTTTAATGCCGGGTCGAGTAATCTGGGATACCAGTAACGATTCTTACTGTGTGATTGAAGGTGCAACGGATAGCTACAAGAAACGTGGTTGTACGGTTTCTGAAGGTGTTGGCTATGGCATGCTTCTTTCCTACTTTGCCGGTGACTATGCCACCTTGAATTCTCTGTGGACATACAATAGAGGTTATCGTGCTTATCTGGGTACCTCCAACTTGATGCCCTGGAGAACGGGTACCTATTCTTACGAATCCTTGGGTTCTGCAGCCAATACCTCTTCTGCAACGGATGCGGATTTGGATATTGCAACCTCCTTGATTCTTACCTATTACGCAACGGGTAGCGAAGCCTACAAGGCCGATGCCTTGTTGATTATCAAGGACCTGTGGGATAAGGAAATTAGCCCCACTTATCTGATTTATTCTGGCGATACTCCCACATGGAAAAAGGCAACCAGTGCTTACAACTTGAGTTACTTCTCTCCTGTAGCCTTAAAACTCTTCGCCCTGATCGACCCGTCTCATGACTGGACCAAGGTGCTGGATACCATGTATAGCTTCATGATCAACATTCAGACTGCTGGTACTGGCGTATTCCCTGACTGGGTTGATCAGAATGGTGCTGCAATTAACCCCAATAACAACAGTGCCGATAAGACATACTGGATGTTCCATCAGGAATCTGTCCGTATTCCTTGGCGTATTGCATGGGACTACTACTGGACTCAGGATACCCGCGCCGCTCAGGTGCTGAATACGTTGAATGCATTCATTGCTGCAAAGGCTGGTGTTGACGCTTCCAATCTGGAAGCAGCTGCCAAGGTGATGTATTCTGCTGTTCCTGGTATGGCTGATGGTTCCCAGGCAACCTTCTCTCCCCATTGGCATGGCGCATGGTGCTTGACGGGTATGGCCGGCAATCAGGCATGGCTTGATGGTTGTACTACAGCCTTCAACGCAAGAACCATTACAGGCTTCAGCTACTTCCCCCATATCTTGATGACCATGTATGGCGAATTGCTGAATGGCCTCTTCGTGAAGCCGGCTAACCTGCCGTTCTAATCAAGGCGAAAATTGCAAGAAAGCCTGGTGCCAAAAGCATCGGGCTTTTTTGTATATTCAGGGGCATGGAAAACGATTCTTCTGTTGTTGCTCTGCCGGCTGATTCTGCCAGTAATTCTGTTGCTATCCAGGATAATGCTCCTGAAATCCAGATGCCCACTCCCGAACAGCTGGGTATTGCTGTTTCTGCAGGGGTAAAGGACGCTTCTGGGGCTGTAATGCCCTTGTCGGTAACGGTGGGGGATACCATCGAGTATCCGGTTACCGTAAGCTGGAGCGTGCAGGGTAGCGCCTTGCTGGTGGTTCCTACGGGTACAGCCTCCGCAAAGGGGCTTACGCAGGTGGGCGTCAGTCAGGAATCCGCCCGTAGTGTAAAGGATGGTAAGGAAATTGCCTCGATCACTTTCAACTACAAAATTGTGGCTCAGGATACGGGCAACTTGAGTATTCCTGTAATGAAGTTTGAAATTCCCACCCAGATGGGGCAGCCCTTGACCTTGCGTACGGAAAGTGTGCCGGTCCGTGTGGACGGGCCTGTGAGCGTGTTGCCTGCTGTTGTAGGCGGGGCGGTGGCCGCGGTGGTTCTTCTGGCTGGTTTATGGCGTGTAAAACGCAGGGCTGCAAGCCGTGCGGCCCAGGCGGCGAAAAAGGCTAGCGAAACCGCTCTGCAGGGTAAGATGATCATCCTGAAGCAGCGCGTCAATTCTGCGGATAGCAGGCAGTGGATTCTGGAACTGGAAGGAATCTGCAAGGAATATGTGGCGGAAAAACTGTTGCTGGATGCCGAAAAGGTAAACCTTGAATCCTTGCAGAAGCATGGCGATCTGGAAAAACTTGGAAATTCAGATGGCTGGGCTACCTTGCTGGAAGAATTTGCCCATGCCCGCTATGGGGGCGGTAAGCGTGACGGTTTCGAGAATAAGGAAACCTGGAAGCTGGCCATGAAGCTAATGGGAATTGAAGAAGAATTATGAATTACGAATTATGAACTCGTAACTCATATCTCATAATTCATAACTCATAACTCATATCTCATATCTCATATCTCGCGCTTTGTTGGTTTTCTTTTTGAGAATTTGTTAAATTCAGTGTGAAAAAATTTTAGAGGAATAAAGTAAATGGATATTCAGGAACTTTCTGAAAAGATTCGTCAGCAGAGCGCCTTCTGCCAGAATCTGCTGCGTGAAGTGGAAGACACCGTCATTGGCCAGAAGGCCATGGTGGAAAGCATTCTGACCGGTATTTTGGCCGATGGTCACGTTCTTCTGGAAGGTCTTCCGGGCCTTGCAAAGACTACCGCGGTGAAGGCTTTTGCAGATGCAGTCTCCCTGGACTTTAAGCGTATCCAGTTCACTCCGGACTTGCTGCCGGCGGACTTGCTGGGTACTACCATCTATAACGCCCGCGAAGCAAAGTTTGAAACCCGCAAGGGCCCGCTGTTCACCAACTTGGTGCTGGCAGACGAAATTAACCGTGCTCCTTCCAAGGTGCAGAGTGCTCTCCTGGAAGCTATGCAGGAACGCCACATCACCATCGGTGACGAAACCTTTAAGCTGGATGAACCTTTCCTGGTTCTCGCAACTCAGAACCCCATTGAACAGGAAGGTACCTACCCGCTGCCCGAAGCCCAGGTGGACCGTTTCCTTTTGAAGGTGAAGGTCTCTTATCCCAACAAGTCCGACGAAATGCGCATCCTGGATGCTGTTGCAGGCGCAGGCCTTCGTCAGCCCAATGCTGTTGCCACCAAGGAAGATATCCTGAAGGCTCGTGAACTGGTGAAGCAGGTGTATGTGGACGAACGCGTCCGCGAATACATCGTGAATCTGGTTCTCGCTACTCGCGATCCGGGTAGCATCAAGCGTTCTGACCTGGTGGGCTTCATTGAAGTGGGTGCATCTCCTCGAGCCTCCATCGGTCTTGCCCAGGCATCCAAGGCTCATGCCTTCATTCAGGGCCGCGCCTATGTCACGCCGGAAGATGTGAAGGCCGTGGCTATGGAAGTGCTCCGCCATCGTATCATCCTGAGTTACGAAGCTGAAGCCGAAGAAGTTTCCGCAGAAACTGTGGTCCAGAAGATCCTGGACTCTGTGGAAGTGCCGTAAGGCTTTCTCTCTAGGTGAAAGAGGTTCCCGTCAAAAACGGGAACTTTTTTATTATTCCTTCTGTATGAAATGGTTCGCTTTTCCCATTACCCTAGCTGTTGTATTCCTGCTGGGTGCCTGTTCAGATTCTTCTTCGGGAAGTTCTCAAACGAAGGAGGGTTTTTCTGTGGTGGCGGACCCTGTACATGCGGGAATGTTGCGCGTGAATCCTGCTGGGGAGTTCGCCCTGCTGGGAAGTAACGATTCGGATGCTCGTCCTAATGAAAAGCCCCAGATGGCGGTGAAGCTGGATTACCGTTATTCTCTGGCTGTGCAAGAAGTGACTTGCGGAGATTATGCGGCAATGGCTAAACGGGAAGGTCGGGAAATTGCCTCTTCTTGCGATTCGGATAGCTTGCCTGTTGTGGATGTGACTTTCTATGACGCGGTTCTTTATGCCAATGCCCGCAGTAAGGCGGAAGGCTACGATACGGTTTATTCCTATGTGGGAAAGAGCTTTTCCCGAAATAACCGGTGTGTTCATTTGGATGGACTTGTTTTTCATCATGAGGTAGAGGGCTATCGTTTACCGACGGAAGCGGAATGGGTTTATGCGGCTTCCAAGGGATGGAATCCTGCAGGGGGCTGGAATGCATCTAACTCTGATGGAAGAATGCACCAGGTCTGTACATCCGAGGTGGACGAGTTTGGCTTTTGCGATTTGGCGGGAAACGTACTGGAATGGGTGAACGACTGGTTGGGCCCCTTGAAGGATACGACCATCGTGAATTATATAGGAGCTTCCCAGCCTAATGATCTTGAAGAAAAAGTGGTGAAGGGCGGCTACTACTCCAATTCTCCAGAGGGAATGACTCTTTACAGTAGAGGGAGTACTTATTCTGTCTCTCCGGTATCTGCGGAATCCTATTTGGGATTTAGACTGGCTTTTGGATCAATTCCTGATGCCTGTTCCTCTGCGGGGGATGGAAATGGACTGGAAAGTACTTTCTTTATTGAGGCGCCTGTAGAATCGATTAAGAAATGGATGGGAACTTATCGAAGTGTACTTGCCTTTAGAAATCATGAGAGTGGAAACTTGTGCTTTCTGGATTATCGAAAGAACGTCTTGAATGTGGTTGAGATAAGTGATTCCATTCAGGTTTATCATCCGGATATTTCGCCTGATGGTTCTAAGGTGGCTTTCTGTACGGTTCCGGAGGGGACTGGTGGAAAGTCCTCCGTCTATGTCAGAAATCTAGATGCTGAAGGAAGCAGGCTTGTAAAGTTGGATGTGGAAAGTGCAGCTATTCCCCGCTGGTATGTAGATGAACATCAGGATACCTCCATCATCTATGTGGATAATGCCGGAGACAATTCCGATGAAGCGGAGTTCCTGAAGGCTAATACCTGGAAGGTGCCTTTCCAGAACGGAACTTTTGGAAAGCCCGAGAAAATATTAAGTGGCGCCTATCATGGCGGCGTATTCGGAGAGGGCTCTTTCGCCGTGTCGGGTTCCAGACTGTTGCGTGCTTTTGTGGAGGGCGAACATAAGGTCTGGTATGACGAAAAACAGGCCTGCAATGTTTCTCTCTCGAAGGATGGTGCGTCAAAGACATTGTTCCTGGACTTTGGCGGTAAGGATGCCTCTGGTGAAAAATATGGCGTTCACGATCGGTTGCTTGTGGTGGATTCCAGCGGTCAGATGATTCATTCGATTCCTGCTCCTGATGGATACTCCTTCGATCATACGGAATGGACAAATCGGGAGGATTTGGCGGTTGCATCCCTGACCAATTTTAACGGGGTTCATAAAACTCTAGCGCTTGTGAATTTACGGGACTCCAGTGTCATGGATTTGGTGAGCGGCACGGAAGTGTGGCACCCTTGTTTCTGGGCGAAGCCTAGGGTTGCCTATGATGGGGACGTGCTGGATGTGGATAGTGCTGGAATCTACTTGGGTGAAAACTATGACGAGAATGTAAGGCTCTTTAGCTTAAAGATGCGCATGTTCTGGGATTTGAAGGATGAGGTGGAATTAGTGGCGCTGGGAACGTCCCGTACGGAAAAGGGGCTTGATCCCAGGGAACTGTCTATGCCTGCGCTGAATATGGGCCGTTCCGGCGGGGAACTCTGGGAGAACTTGCATATATTGGCAAATTATGTTTTGCCTCAGATGAAGAATATGAAGTACCTGGTGCTGGAGGTTTCGCCAGATTTGTTACAGAGTCCTAAGAATTTTAGATTCGAGAAGGTTTTTGATCAGGCGGTGGGCTTCCAGTATGATGCTAATCATGATTTCTGGAGGGATAGCGTCCCTCGGGGTTTTGTGGATATCGTGGATGAATACTGCCCTTATTCCAGAAAGGACTCTGTGGAGATGGTTTCTACCAGAGGGCTGCTGGAAATGGAGCCGGAGGGCTGGGGATCTACTATCAGTTCCTGGGATTCCGTATTTTGTGACGAATGTGAACTGTCTCGCATAGCATCCTTGGATAGTATCCGTGATGTGGTGGAGGGGACGAAAGAAACTGGATTACAGATAATTGCGTTAATTTATCCGCAATCTCCCTTGTATAGGGAATCTGGACGGTATGGACATTTCGGCCTCCAGCGTAGCGTGGCTAAGGTGACCGTAGATTTCCTGGATTCCTTGGCGAAAGCTTACCCTCACTTTACCCTGATGGATGAAAATAAGTTCGGGGACCATGATTATGGGGATGAAATGGCTTCTGACGATGGCCATCTCAGTAAATTGGGGGCTATCAAGTTGACTCGACGTCTTGATTCCCTCATATCTTACTATCTTTAGGGCGAAAAAGGGCTCAGGGAGACTCCCTGGGTAGCTTATTTCCTGTTTAACTAATAGACCTGTTTGTAGGTCACTAACAAAACGAAGGATATATGGCAAATCGTGTTGTAATCGGCTCCCAGTGGGGTGACGAAGGTAAGGCCAAGGTTGTGGACTTCTTGACTCTGGACGCAAATATTGTTGTGCGTTTCCAGGGCGGTGCTAACGCTGGCCACACTGTGGAAGTAGGTGACAAGAAGTTTGTGTTCCACCTGATTCCGTCTGGCATCATGCATGATGACAAGATTTGCGTTATCGGTAACGGCGTTGTGCTGGATCCGATTCAGACTCTCGCAGAAATTGCTGACCTCCACACTAAGGGAATCAACCCCGAAGGTCATCTGTTCATCGCTGACAATGCCCAGGTGGTGCTGCCGTACCACTCTGCTCTGGACAAGGCTAAGGAAAAGAAGGCTGGTAAGGCTGCTATCGGTACTACCGGCCGCGGTATTGGCCCCTGCTACAGCGACAAGGTGAACCGTATTGGTGTTCGCGTTGGCGACTTGATGGACGAACGTGAACTGCGCCCCCGCGTTGAAGCCATGGCCAAGGTTCACAACGAAGAATTCAAGGTCATGTACGATGTTCCCGAAATTGATCCGGAAGTGGTGATCAAGGATTACCTGGAACTGGGCCAGAAGATCAAGCCTTTCGTTCGCGATACTAGCGCTCTCCTGTTCAAGGCTGTTAAGGAAGGCAAGAAGCTGGTGTTCGAAGGCGCTCAGGGTACTATCCTTGACGTGGACCAGGGTACTTATCCGTACGTGACCTCCAGCAACACTGTTGCTGGTTATGCAAGCTGCGGCGCAGGCATTGGCCCCACCGCTATCGACCAGGTCGTGGGTGTTGTGAAGGCTTATACCACTCGCGTTGGTAACGGTCCGTTCCCCACTGAACTTCTGGACGACATGGGTGAAACCCTCCGTAAGATTGGTAACGAATACGGTGCAACCACCGGTCGTAATCGTCGCTGCGGCTGGTTCGACGCTCCCGTTGTTCGCAAGGCTGCCATCGTGAACGGCCTGACTCACCTGGCTATTACCAAGCTGGACGTTCTGGATACTTTCGACACCATCAAGATCTGCACTCACTACGAATGCGATGGCGAAAAGATCGAAGTCTTCCCGAACCAGCTGTCCAAGGTCGGTCGTTGCGTGCCGGTTTACGAAGAAATGCCGGGCTGGAAGTGCGATACTACCAAGTGCCGCAAGCTCGAAGATCTTCCGGAAAATGCAATGAAGTATCTGAACCGCATGGCAGAACTTGTTGGTGTGAAGATTGGTATGATCTCTATCGGTGCTAAGCGCGATCAGAGCATCATCGTTGACATGGACTAATTAAGCGGTAAGAGAGGTTCTCATGGATAATAACGTTGTTGGTTTGCTGAAGGGTGTTGAACTCTTTTCTGAATTGAACGAGGAACAGCTGGCTATGCTGGCTAACCTGGTTGTTGTCCAGAACTTCAACCGTGATGAAACGGTGGTGCTTGAAGGTGATAGCTCTATGCAGGCTCTCTACCTGATTGCCTCCGGTTCTGTCCAGGTCTATATGACTGGCGTGGATGGTCGCGAGACCATCCTCTCTTTCCTGGAACGTGGCGACTTCTTTGGTGAAATGTCCCTGATTGACGGCGAACCCAGGTCCGCTTCCGTCCGTACGGTGACTGACGCTCAGATGTTGATTATTCATCGTGAGTCTTTCATCCAGTTGCTTCGCCAGACTCCAGAAATTTCCATGGCTCTCCTGAGCGAAATTAGCAAGCGTCTGCGTAAGGCCAACAAGCAGATCGGTTCTCTGTCCACCATGTCCGTTAGCGGTCGTGTGGCTGGCACCCTCCTGAACTTGATGGAAGAACGTGGCGTTCGTATCCATACGGATAACGGCACGATGGTGACCGTGATCCACAACCGTCCTACCCAGCAGCAGCTGGCTGACATGTCCGGTACTACTCGCGAAACCGTGAGCCGTATTTGCTCCATGCTGGTGAAGGCTGGCGCCATTGCCATGACGGGTAAGGATATCGTCATTTTCGACGAAAACGCTCTGCAGGAAAAGGCTGCCAAGGGTTAATCCCTAGGTGAACGTTTTATGGATAAATTAAAGTCGATTTTGAACAAAGTCCGCAACGCTGCGGTTTCCAAGGCCCTGTTGATTTGGGTGGTTTCCGTAATCGTTCTGGTTTTTGCTGTTGATAACATTATCATGCCTGCTTTCTCGGGGGCATTTGCAAGTACGGGTGCAGTTCCCAACCTGGAAGGGATGGATCAGGCTGCCGCTGAAAGCGCACTGACAGAAGCTGGTTTTAAGTTTGAATGGCTGGAAGAAGGCCGTTACAGTTCTACTATTCCCGCAGGTAAGGTTCTGGTGCAGATGCCCGTTGCTGGCCGCACTGCAAAGCTGGGCCGTACGGTTCGCCTGACCAAGAGCATGGGCCTCCGCGAAGTGGAAATTCCCGATCTTCGCGGCAAGAGCCAGAAGCAGGCAAGCATTTCTCTGAGCCGTGCTGGACTTGTCCAGGGTGAAACCATCAAGGGCGCCCACGCCTCTATTCCTCGCGGTGTGGTGATTCGTACTGTTCCCATGGCGGGTGAAAAGGTTCGCATTGGCGATACGGTGAAGGTGGTGATTTCTGCAGGTGCAACCACAGGTAAGGTTCTTCTTCCCGATTTTACGGGACAGCAGCTGGATGATATTTATGCCCAGCTGGAAAGCCTAGGCTTGAATTTGGGCAAGGTGACCCGCAAGAAGGATTCTGAAGGTCTTCGCCCCGGAACTATTCTTGAATCTTCTCCCAAGTCCGGTGACTATTTGAATCCTGGCTATAAGGTTAATTTCGTAGTTGTGGATTAGAATGTCGAAGGTTCGCTTTCTTTACGTGTGCTTGATCCTCACGGCGTTTTTTTTGAACGCCTGTAGTTCGGCACCTGCAAAGAATGGCGTAGCTCTCACTTCTGCGGATTCCGCGGCTATTGCGGTGGCTGTTGCAAACCATGGCAAGACCGTGCAACCCGAAGTTCCTAAACTCCCGAGCAATATTGACGCTGCCCACGAAGCCTTTATTCACGCCCAGGAAGCGGATCTTCGTGGGGACAAGGCCATGTCTGCCGAGTTCTGGCAGCGTGCTGCTGAGTTTGATCCCTACAACCGTTATCTTGGCTTTAAGCTTGCTGAAAAGTTGATGGCCGAGGGACAGGATTCCCTGGCTTTCATTCAGGCTAAGTGGTCTAACGATCAGAAGGGTAAGATTACCTCTGCACAGCTGGGCTTGCTTGCCCGCCTGTATGTGCGCGAGGGTCTGGTGGATTCTTGCCGCAAGTATTTTACTGCAGCGCTGGATTCCGCACGCAATCAGGATACGGGCCTGCTTTATGACTACAGCCTTTTCCTGGAAGCCATCAAGGACCATAAGGAACTGGTCCGTGTTTACGATCTCTTGCTGCCTCATGTGAATTACCTGCCATCCCTTTTCCAGAGACAGGTGAACCTGCTGGTGGAAATGCAGAAGGATTCTGCAATTATTGATTTGTTCTACAAGGCTCACGAGACTACTGGAGATAAAAGACAGCTTTCCCAGCTGGTGGAAATGCTGATGTTCCAGAAGCGACTGACTGAAGTGAATGCAATTGTGGATACCATTACGGGCTCCACGGAATATGACGACAATATGGTTCTGAGCTTGGCTCAGTACCACGCCCAGAATTCATCGGATTCTGTGGCCTATTCTCTCCTGAAGAAGAAGTATTACGAAGACGGAATTCATACTCCCAAGGTTTCCAATTTCCTGGGTCATTATGAACATATGAATGGAAATGTGGATAGCGCCAAGGTCCATCTGCAAATGGGGCTTACGCAGGTGGGGGATCCCAAGAGCTACGTTATTGGCGCCTATCAGAGCTTGATCAGCATTGCCATCAACGAGAAGAAGTATGGAGAGGCGGTTCGCTACGCAGAAGCCATGGATTCTGTTTCCGGTGGTGCAGACTTGAACATTCTCGCCTTGACCTATTCTATCGATAAGCAGTACAAGAAAGCTTATGCCAAGTTCGATTCCTTGATTGTATTCTGGGATAACTGGAAGCCTATGGAAGAAGTGGTGGATTCCGTTTCCCTGGCGAAGATGGTACGAACTGCCGAAATGAAGAAGGTGGATGTTCGTTTCTGGTATGCAAAGACCCTTTGCGAAGAAGCTCAGGATCTTGAACACGAAGGTCCTTTTGATGATACCCATGTGGCGAAGGCTGAAAGTAATCGAGTGCGCGCCAATCAGTATTTCGAATACGTGCTGAAACGTGCGCCGGGTTATCAGAATGCTCTTTATCGCTATGCCTCAAACCTGGAACGGTTGAAGCGTTATGACGAGGCATTCTCCTTGCTGGAAGGCTTGCTGAAGGATGGCAATCTCCAGGGTAATGAACTGGTCGCTGCCCTGAACTATTATGGTTATTCCCTCATTGACCTGAACCGAAATGAAGCCGAAGTGCAGAAGGGCATGGAGCTTGTTACGAAGGCTTTGGAATTGGACCCGAAGGACGAGGCTATCATGGATTCCAAGGCATGGGGGCTTTATCGAATGGGCAAGTTTGCGGAAGCTCTTGAATTGATGTCCCAGCTGAAGGATCCGGAACTGCAGAAGGACCGTGTTTACTGGGAACATATGGGCGCTATTTACGAAGCTTTGGGAAAGAAGGCTGAAGCGACTCAGTCCTACAAGAAACTCCTGAAAATTAAGCCGAACCATCCGGAAGCCCTGCGGTTTCTGAAAAAGAAAAAGTAGGCGGTAGATGTTGCGCTTGCTTTTGCTAGCGGCTTTTTGCTGTGCACTGCTGGTGGGCTGCCATGGCGGTGCCAAGCCTGCTGTAGATGTCCCCCAACAGAAAGATGTAGTGGAAGTTCCCCAGGATAGCCTGCGGGCAAAGTTCCTTTTGACTCTGAAAGGACCGGATGGCAATATGCAGGAACTGGATGCGGTGCTGTTCTCTGTGCCTGGCAAACGCTACCGTATGGAACTTACGGGTCCTTTGGGCATAGGGGTTGCCTCTCTCCTCTGGACGGAAGAGGGATGGACCATGACTTTCCCCACGGAAAAGCTTTACGCCAAGGGAAACGGCTATATGGTTGGCCTCCTGATGGATGAAAGTATCCCGCTGGTCCATATCCACCAGGTGGCAGGGCTCTTTAATGGACAGCTCCTTCCGGAAAAGTACGAGGTGGTGGATGGTGGATTGGAACTGCCTGACAGCCTCCAGAATGGAACCTACGCCCAGGAATCTACGGGAAAGTTCTTCGCCTTCGGGAAGCGTGGGGAAGAAATTGCGTGGCTTTGCCGTATGGGACGTGATGGAAAATTGGAGATCCTGAAGTTCCTGGACTATAAGGAATTTGAGGGAAAAACATTGCCCAGCCAGATTGTTTTTGAAAAAGAGGGTGCAACTTTCCTGAAAATCAGAATGAAAAAGGTCTCTCACAACAAGTCCTTTAGCATGGGCACCTGGCGATTGAACGTTCCCCGCAGTTTTACCCAGATCGGGCTGTAGCGCCTTCCTCTGGATTTTGTAGATTGAGGATGTGATGAAAAAGTTTTTGAATTTGTTTTTGCTGACGGCATTCTTCCTTGCTCCTGCCGCTTTTGCTGTGGACACTCTGGAAGTGTTTGCCATGCGTGTGCAGTTTGCCAAGGAATCTCCCGATAATTCCCTTACCACAGGGCTGGGACATTTTGATTCCGATTCTACCCATAAGAAGGACTACAAGCTGGATCCTACAGGTCGTCGCGGCTCCGCTTCTTACTGGAAGAAACATTTTGAATTTGCCAATTCCTACTTCAAGGCCGCAAGCCATGGCAATTTGGTAATCAAGTATCGCATCTTCCCGGAAGGGGGAAGCAGCGCTTATGAGTTGAAAAAGCAGATCATTGACTACAATCGCACCAGCAAGCTGAAGGGCGAGAAGACTGCGGAATTTGACGAAGCTCGTAGCCGCGACTATCTGCAGTTCGTGTATGACGCCGTGATGGCCTCCCATCAGCCTGGAGATTCTCCTTTTGAGATTCCCCTGCCGGAAAATTCCAATACCAAGCGTGCCTTCATGATTATTCATGCGGGGGCTAGCCGCCTGGTGGATGGCGGTAGCATGGGTACCAACCATGCGGATACTCCTGCGGACTTTATGGACGTGTATATTGACGGGGCGAACTGGCAGTATTTGCCGGATTCCCTGAAGAATGTCTCCACAACTCCTGATACGGTCCAGACTTCTGCAGGCAAGGATTCTGTACGTGCTGTTGCAGATGGTATTCTTCTGGAAGGCGCTGCCTTCGATACTTTGAAGGCGGTGATGATTGTCAGTGAGACCGCCTCTCAGGATGGTTTGAACTGGGGCGTGAACGGTATTATGGTGAACCAGATTGCAAAGGCTCTTGGTCTCCCGGATACCTACGATACTTATAAGGGCATTTCTCGACTGGGCTATTTTGACTTGATGGATTTTGCGGGCTATAATGCAGGAAACGGATTCTTGCCCTCTATGCCTGCTGCCTGGGAACGCGCCTATATGGGCTGGTCCAAGGTGAAGGAAGTCCGTCCTACGGCAGGTAAGCCTGTGACTGTTGACGTGGTCGCTGCAGGAAGTTCCGAAGACGGCGTGGAAATCCTGAAGGTTCCCCTGAATGCCTCTGAATACTTGCTCATCGAAAACCGTCAGCGCTCCTGGAATAAGGACGGCACCGTAAGCGTTACCACTGGCGAATCTGATGAAGGGGACGAGACGGATGTGACGACGGTCCCCGTGGATAGCTTGCATCTTGTGTTTGAGGATAGCATTTCCAATGATGGAAAACGTGTGGTAAACAAGTCCAAGGCTAGCGGCATCATTACGAATGTCAGTTCCTTCGATGCAGGCATTCCTGCCAGCGGCATTGTGGTATGGAAGGTCAATGAATGGTATCTGAAGGAAACCTTGCCCTATGGCGTTGCCAATTTCTGGGGCGGCGATACCCTTCGGGATCATCAGTTCGGTATTTCCATGGTGGAATCGGATGGTGTCCTGAGTATTGGAAAGACATTCAAGAATGCCTTGGGTGAAGATACTTACGACTACGGCGCAGGAACGGACTTGCTTCCTCACCAGCGTGTTGCAACCAGTAGCAGCTCCAAGAAATACGATGTGGTGGACTTCATTGGTGCAACGGGTTATGCCAACACCATGACCACTCAGGGTGGCTATACGGGTATCAAGATTTCTGTTGCGGTTCCCGAAGATGCCCGCAAGGAAAAAACTGCAAATGCATTCCTGGGCGATAGCGTGATTAACTATGGCGCCTTGAAGCTTTCCGTTACCATTTCTATTGACGATGGAAGTATTGCCGGCAGTTCCTTCCCCCGTGATATTGGCTTGAATACGGCTGTACGTGGCGCAGTCTTTGTGGATAATCCTGACGAGGACGGGGAAAAGATTGTGGTAGTGGGTGCCGAAGACGGTACTCTCCAGGCATTCTCCGCCATGGGTGATACTCTCTTTGATGCGGATACTGTGGTAAAGAAAGTTCAGTTGCTGAATAAGGCTGAAGAAAAGGATGTTTCTTTGTATCGAATAGGTTCTGGTTATGGACCGCTGGTGGGTATGGCTGGTGATGGAAAGAACGTTTATTCTCTCTACCAGCAGATGCTTGTCCGCACATCCTTTGAAAGTAGTGCCCTTCCCATGCAGAAGGAATTTCGCCTGGCTGATACGGCTACAGTGGGTCCCATGATTCATGGTGACCAACTTTTCTATGCGCACGGCAAGATTATCGATCGTGTGTCCTTGAAGAATGGTGAAATGAAATTGAAGTCAGATCCTTCTGTATTGACCCGGACTACCGATGTCCAGGATATGGCCCTCTGCCTGGATGGGGATAGCGTTTCCATTGCTTCCGTTGATGGAAACGGATCTATTATCATTGTCCCTGTCGGTGACGGTCATGGCTTTATTCCGGCAACCACCAACCAAAAGGAAACTGGTAATTTAAGCGGGGAAAAATTCCGTATTGTCTGTACGGACTTGAATCGAGATGGTAAGAACGAAGCGATTGCAGTTGGTAGCCGCGGTTTCGTGCATGCCGTGTCTAACGAAAAGACCTTGTGGACTAAGAACTACAAGCGTGGCGCTGCTGGTACCAGTGGACTGAAGGATGAAACTTCTGGCATTGCCCTAGGTGACATTAACAATGACGGCTATCCCGAAGTAGTGTTCCTGGGTGACAACCTGGTGTATGCTCTGGATCGTTTCGGTCTTCCTCTGGCAGGATTCCCGGTGAAAATTACCAAGGGAACGCCGGTATTTGGCTTCTATAGCGATCCCCTGATTGTAGATGTGACGGGCGATGAAATTCCCGAAATTCTCGTTCCCAGCAATGGCGGCCTCGTGTATGCCTTTACCGGCAAGGGCAAGCAGGTGACGGAACAGTTCCCTGTTTCCATGGGTAGCTATGAAGATCTGGATGCCATTTCCCAGCAGAAGCCCATGAGCATTTTCGTGATGGATGCCGTTTCGTCCAAGAAGTCCAGCGGTCCGGAAATTTATGCATTCCATCGTAGTAGTGCTACCGCGCGTCGCCTGCAGAAAGCTTCTGAAGACGCCGCTGAAAGCAGTTCTGCCTGGACGCTTCCTGCGGGTGGCAATGAACGTACCGGTTATCTGGATGCATCTAAGTTGAAGGACGTTGAAGATGTTAAGGCTAAGGATGTAATCAGCGAATTCTTTATGTTCCCCAATCCGGTTCGTGGCGGTATTGCCCAGGCACGTTTTGAAGTAGGTGCTGAGGCGAAGTCCGCTACTCTTGAACTGTTTGACATTACGGGACTTTGCGTTTTCAAGAAGAAGATGAGCGACGTGGTGGCTGGCCGCAACCAGTTTGAAAATCTTGACCTGACTGCTCTAGGTTCCGATGTATACACCGCACGTCTTCAGGTGAAGTTTAAGTCCGGCAAGACCAAGAAGAAACTGTACCGCGTAGGTGTAATCCGCTAATGAAATCCTTATGGGGAAAAGCCTTGTTCCTATGGGCTGCAGTCTTGATGGTTGCAGCTTTTGCGGGCTGTTCTACCCCAACTGGCGATGAAGTTGGGGATGACGATTACACTCCGAATTCTGGGACAAACCGCCCTAAGTCTTCTAGCAGCGTTGTGCAATCCAGTTCCTGCGTTCAGGAATCCAGCGATTCCTCTTCGGAAGAGGGTGGAGACGCTTTTGCGAACTTGGATTCCTTGGTACGATTCGTTCAGATCCCTGCGTCGAAACTGAACCGCAGTACTGTGGTTTTTAGTGTGGATGCTTTTGAAATTTCCCAGACGGAAGTGACGCAAGAGTTGTATGAGTTGGTCATGGGGGTGCTTCCTGAAATGAGGCAAGTCGGGAACAAAATTGCTGTTGCCAATGTGAATTGGTATGATGCGGTTTTATTCTGTAATGCCTTGTCAAAATACGTGGGCTTGGATACTGCGTACATTTATGAAGAGATGGGGGATTCCCGCTATCTGAAAAACTTGACCATTGATTATGACGTAAAGGCTGTACGTCTGCCTACGGAAACGGAATGGGAGATTGCGTGCCGAGCAGGAACTACCACCACTTATTATTGGAATACGGCATCCGCTTCCAAGTATGCGTATTACGTACAAAAGAATGGTCCTGCCGAGGTGGGACAGTTTTTGCCCAATGATTATAATTTGTACGATATGGGCGGTAATGTGGCAGAGTGGACCAATGATTGGTATGACTCCTATCCCGTAAGGTCTACTGAAAACTATAGGGGCCCGGAAACGGGAAAATATCGCGTTGTTCGAGGTGGGGGCTGGTCCCAGACGGCTTCCTCCATGGCCTCCGCTGAACGGGACAAGAGAGACCCTTTATTTGAAAGCGAAATTGTGGGATTCCGTATCTCTGTAAATCGCTAAATTGCTAAATTAACGGGCATGAATATTTTTTCTGCCCGTTTTGTTTTCAGTGGGGCAGTCGTTTTGTCGACTGCTCTGTTGTTGTCCGGTTGTTCCGAAGAGAAAAAGGAACCTCTTCCGGATTTGCCGCCTATCGAACTTCCGAAGGATGTGCCGGCGCTTTACTCGGGTCAGCTCCCCTGTGATGATTGCAAGGCAAAAATGGTGCAGATGACCTTGAAGGACGATATGTCCGTGGTTGCAGTCCAGAATACTTTCAAGGAAACTTCCGTGGTGGACACCTTGAAGGGTACCTATGTGGTGACGGATTCTACCATCAAGATTTCCCTTTCTGACAATACCATCCACTGGACCTTTAAACGCATCGGTTCTGGTAACTTGAGCTATATGACAAGTGCTGGAACGGTTTACGAAGATGCGGATGGCATGACCGCTGATTTCATCAAGATCTATCGACCTGTTCCCGCAAAGGTGGCTGAATAATGGCGATGCATTGTACGGCATTGATTGTTGATGACGAACCGTTGGCCCGTCGTCGCTTACGTTCCCTGCTGGAGGAAAAGTATTCCTCCGAGATTGAAATTCTGGAAGAAGCCTGCTCTGGGGAACAGGCTGTTGAACGCATCAGGGATTATGCGCCGGATGTTGTATTTCTGGATATCCAGATGCCGGACATGGACGCCTTTGACGTGCTGAATGCTTTGGATAAGGACGATGTTCCTCTGATTATCTTTACCACCGCTTATGATAATTTTGCACTTCGTGCTTTTGAAGAAAATACGGTGGATTACATCTTGAAGCCTATCGAGGCGGATCGCCTGGAAGTGGCTGTTGAAAAGCTTCGCAAGTTCTTCCCGGAATCGGAAGAAACTTTGCCTGAGGGCGGCCTTACCTGGGAAAAGCTTCGTGAACTGGTGGAAGCACATACTTCCTACCTGAACCAGATTTTCGTGAAGATCGGTGATAGGACCATCCTTGTGAAGGTGAAGGATATTATGCGCTTCCATAGCGAGGACAAGTTTACGGTAATCTATACCAAGTCCAACCAGTATTTTATCTATACGACCTTGCTGGATTTGGAAAAACAGCTGGATCCCCGCCGTTTTGTGCGAATTCATCGTTCGAATATTGTGGCGCTTGACCATGTGCTGGAATTCCGCCGTTCCGCTAGCGGCAAGCTCATGGCAATCATGGATGATGTCAACAGGACGGAACTGCTTGTAAGCAGAAACATGTTCAAGAAAATTCAGGAAACCTAATTGAGAGAGTTATGGAGCAACAGGAAAAGAAACCGTTTTCTTTTAAGACTTTTATGAAGGGCTTGTTGAGGGAAATTATTGTTCCCGTCTTTTTAGCTCTTATTGTGATTCAGTATGTGATTCAGGCTTTCCAGATTCCTAGCGGATCTATGGAAGATTCCTTGAAGACTGGAGATTTCCTGCTGGGGCTTAAGTTTACTTATGGTTCTCCCGTCCCCTTTAGCAATAAGAAGTTCCCTGGTTACACTCTTCCCGAAGCAGGGGATGTGATCATCTTCCGCTATCCGGGTGAACCTGAATATCCGGAGGGAAATCCGGGTCGTTACACCCATCTTTTCAATGCCCTGATGTTTGGTAACCTTTACTGGGATCACGAACCCCTGCAGGGTCAGCCTCATCTGGTGCATTTCCCCGATGGTCCTAAGGATTACATCAAGCGCTGTGTGGCTGTAAGTGGTGACACGGTGGCGGTCCACCATGGACGACTTTCTGTCAATGGCAAACAGCAGGAATATCTGCCGGGCAAGGGCAAGTACACTGCTTATTACCGCACCAAGTCTCCTCGCGATGAACGTGGCCAGTTTGTAGTTCCTTCTGTAGGGGATACTCTTTATGTGGATTCTCTTTCTCTGGAAATGGCCTGGTGGCTCCGCTCCCTCATTGCCCAGGAAAATCCGGATGAATCTGTAGAATTGGACTTGACTCTCCTGAAGGATGGAGAAGAAGCGAACAATCATGTGTTTGAGGAATTCAAGATTCCTCTGGAAAATGATCGCCGCTTGCTGATTGATGAAGTCTATCGCAGAAACAACATGATTCTGCAGCACGTCACTCAGGGGGATACCATTTCTGCTCCGGTGCCTTTTACGTTCATTCGTGAATTGACCCGCATGGCCTATTTGCCGCTGATTGATCCTAACACTCCTTCTGGATTTACCCGTAAGGTAAGCTACGTCGGTTTTGATGGTTCCCTGTTGCAGGATCTGGAAGGGAATGTGAATTTGCTGAATGCTCCGGAAGTAGTTGCTGTTGATACGGCTGCCGCCGATTCCGCGGTTGTTGCCCCTTCCGCAGACTCTGCAACGGTTGCCGCTCCCGCAGAAACGAAGCCGAAGTTTGAAATCCGTCGCAAGTTGACTCTGGGCGGTAAGCCCCTGGATTACTACGTGGTGAAAACGCCCCAGTTCTTCATGATGGGTGACAATCGCGATAATTCTCTGGATAGCCGTTACTGGGGTGTGGTATCTCTCCGTAACATTAAGGCAAAGGCATTTGTGATTTACTTCTCCTTCGAGAATGATGACGGCTCCTTTGCTCTTACCAATCCGTTTACTTGGTGGCGCCTGCCCTTGAAAATCCGCTGGAGCCGTCTGGGTAAGATCATTCACCTCATTGACTAAAATTCATTAAGGCGTATTAAGGTTCTTTTGAAAACGGGAAAGTTAAAGATGTGGTGGTTTTTAGCAGCGATGAGCGTTGTGCTTTTCGCCTGTGCCACTCAGGAAGCCCCTAAGGGCGGCCCGGAGGATAAGCTTCCTCCGCGGGTGGCTGGAGTATATCCTGCGCCTAACACCACGAACCATCCCAATGAACTTTACGTAAAGCTGGAATTTGATGAATGGATTAACGGTAGCGTTCCTCGAAGCGCTGTGTCCATATCGCCACCTATCGAGAAGAAGCTTCGTTTTGAGGTGAAGGGCAAGACTCTTGAATTGACTTCAAGGGCAGAGCTTGATACAGGAACTACCTATACGGTTACCTTTGCTGGTGGCATCAAGGACCTGCGGGGAAATGCTTTGGCAAAACCTTTCCAGGTGGTGTTTTCCACGGGGGCGGTCATTGACTCCCTGACGGTTCCTGGTCGCGTATTGGTGACGGAAGCCATGGCGAAAAAGAAGGAGTATCCCAGTGTTGGACTTTTCCTGATGGGGGAGGAACGTAAGGGCCGCCGCTATCTGGAGAAATATAAGGACACTACGACTCAACAGCTGGATTCCCTCCCGCAGCTTTTGAAGGAACCTCCTCTTTACGTTACCCGCGCCGACAGTGCCGGCAATTTCCTCCTGACGGGGCTTAAACCGGGCCGCTACCGTGTGGTTGCCTTTGCCGATGGAAATGGTAACCAGAAGATTGAACTTGCTACAGAACATGTGGGTATCTGGACGAGCGATCTAGTGTTGACCGAGGATTGGAAGGACACCATCTGGATTGCCATTGCGGATATGGATTCCACCCACTTGGAACTGGAATCGGTGAACCAGCCCTACGCCAATATTCTAGAAGCTAATTTCACTAGACCGGTGTATTTTGATTCCCTTTTCACGGATACATCCAACTGCTACTTGGTTGGCCCGGATAATACTGAACTATACCCCCGTCTGGTTTATCAGTCTCCCAAGTCCGTAAAGCCCCACTTCTATTTTGATCCGGCTCCTGCAAAGGAAACCCAGTACAAGTTCATTTGTAAATCCGCAAAGGATTCTCTTTTCCGTACTCTGGATACCCTGCGCAATGAGGCTCAGCTGGAATGGAAGGAGATGAAGTCTGATACCCTGCCCCCCGCCGTAAGCGAGGCGAAGGTGATTTCTGAATTCAAGAATCCGTTCCCTCAGGATTCCATCGTTGTCCTGTTCAACAAGCCTAAGCAGGATTCCGTGGAACAGACTTTCTATTTCGCCATTGGCAAGGATACAAATCAGGTGGGAATCACCCAGGTGGATCCTGTCCGTTTCCGTGTGGAAAAGAAGGAACCCTGGCCTACGGATGCCGTGATCAACTTCCTCATGGGTTACAAGGATACTACTCTTGCCGCTGCCGATAGCAATGGCGTCCGTGATACGGTGGTTGAGGTGAAGTACAAGAGTCTGCTCCGTTTCGAGACTGTGAAAAAGTTGAAACAGGCTCATTTGATGGGTTCTGTTCCTGCTCGTCGCCCCGGTGCTGTGGTGCGCCTTTACTCTCCTGAAACAGGAAAGTACATTGTGCGTGAATGTACGGAAGCAGGCGGCTTTATTGTGAATGAATTGGTTGAAGGTGATTACTTCATGGATTATTACTATCCTCAGGAAGGGAAGCTTATTCCGGATGGGGGTTCCGTGGAGCCTTTTAGACATGGTTCGTCCTGGCGTGCGATGAACGATACGTTGAAATTGAAGAATGGTGATAATAATCTGGATAGGATGAAGCTGAAGCTGCCGTCTCTGCCCTAGATTTTGGTTATGAGGATGATATGGAAATGATTTCCAGTTTTGTTGCAATTGACCTGGAAACAACGGGACTTGATTTTGAGAAAGACGAAATCATTGAAGTTGCCCTTGTTCGTTTTGAAAATGGTGAACCGGTTGAATCCGTCGATTATTTGGTGAAGCCTTCTACGGCTGTGCTTCGTCCGTTCATTGAAAATCTGACTGGCATTAGCAATGCTGATCTTGAAACTGCGGAAACTTTCGGAGCATTGGCCGGAAAGATTTACAACTTCATTGGGGATTTGCCCATTGTTGCCCACAATGCCAATTTCGATTCCAAGTTCCTGAAGCAGACTTTCCAGAAGGTGGGTGTCTCCTTCGAAAATCATGTGGTATGGGATTCCTTGACGGTTTCCCGCATTGCCTACCAGAATATTCCCAACCATCGCTTGGATACTTTGGTGCAGGAACTGAACATTCCCAGAAGTCGTGCGCACCGTGCCCTGCCTGATGCAGATGCCTGTGGACGTCTTTTTGTCATGTCCATCCAGAAGATTGCAGCCAGCGATGAATGGCTTTTGAATGCTTTGGGTCGCATTGCCGTTGAATCCCAGTGGGCTAGCCTCTGGCCTGCCGTAGATGGCGTCCAGAACGAACCGAACTACAGTTTCCCTGTGGTTCCCCAGGAAACGATTCTTTCTAAGGATAGGGCTCCCCGAGTCAGCGAATTCTTCAAGGAAGATGGCTTGCTTTCAAAGGCCGTTGAGAAATTTCAGGTACGCCCCAATCAGCAGGATCTCGCTTCTGCAGTAGAACGCAATATGCATAAGGGTGGCCTCTGTGTTGTTGAAGCTCCTACGGGTTCTGGCAAGTCCATGGCCTATCTGGTTTCTGCAGCCAACAAGGCTGTGTCCGGTGAACGCGTCGTGATTAGTACTGCAACCCGCGCCCTTCAGGAACAGTTGTGGAATCATGACATTCCCATGATCGCAGGCCTCTATCAGGACAAGTTGAAGCCGGCTGTATTGAAGGGCCGCGAAAACTATCTGTGTATCCGTAAGTTCGAAGAACTTCTTGCCGCTCCCAACATGTTGTTGCTGCCGGAAGAGCGGGATTCCTTTATGGCGATTGTCCCTTGGGTTTATACCTCTACTACGGGTGATGTCAATGAATGTACGTCCTTCAGCCAGGGTCGCAATCGTGTGCTCTGGTCCAAGATGGCCAGCTCCGCAAAATCCTGTCTGGGAGAAAAGTGCTCTCATTATGCACACTGCCCTGCATTGGCAGCAAAGCGCAAGGCAATGAATTCCAACTTGCTGTTGGTGAATCATTCCCTGTTCCTGTCGGATATGTCTCTGGACTTTGCATTGCTTCCGCTGTACGAACATATCGTGTTTGATGAAGCTCACCGCCTGCCGGAAATCAGCAACCAGTCCCTGGGCCGTACGGTTTCCTTCTTTGGCTTGCGTAACGCCATGAAGACCGTACTTCCTTCCCGCAACAGGCAGGATGGCCTCCTGGTGGAAATTGCGTCCCAGATTCCTGCAGAAGAAACTGAACTGCATGAAGCTTGCGCCAACCTGAGTGAAAGCCTTTCTGAAACGGAAAAGTGCCTGCATCGTTTCTTCATGAAGATTGGAAAGAAACTGACCAAGCAGAAAAATGGTAAGAATGGATTTGTCTATACTTCTGGCATCGCCGCAGAATATGATGCTGATCCTTCTGCTTTCCTGGACCAGTGCCAGAAATCCATGAAGATTGCGGATAAACTATTTGAAGATGTCAAGAATCTCAAGAATGAAAATCTTGCAGGGCTTGTAAGTGACTTGAGTGGCCGTATGACGGAATTGTCTCGATTCGTTTCGGACTTTGAATTCCTGACCAAGGCATCTCGTGAAGGTTGGGTGTTCTTTATGGAAGAACCCTTCAATCCTCATACCATCAAGCTCCATGCCTATCCTTTAAATTCCGGCAGTGTCTGGAAGGAAAAGTTCTATCCCTGGATCAAGTCCGCCACATTCGTCTCTGCAACACTGGCTGTCCAGGGCGACCTGGGATACTACGTTCAGAAGATGGGGATGGATTCTCTGGAAGGAAGCAAGCGTCCTTTCCTCAGAGTCTACAACGAATCTAACAGCAAGAATGAACGTCAGTCTGTCATGGTGGTGAAGTATTTGCCCAAGCCTTCTGCTCCCGAATACAACGACGGGGTCAACGAAACTCTGGCTAGTGTTCTTCCGGATGTGTCTGAAAATACCATGGTCCTGTTCACCAGCATCTCCGCCATGCTGAAGGCTCAGGCTGCCTTGGCCCCGCTCTTCGCGCAGAAGAACAAACTCCTGCTTTGCCAGAATGTGGACGGTTCCCTGGATGGTCTGGTCGCAATGTTCCGTCGTGAACGTGGTGCTTGCCTCCTGGGCTGTCAGAGCCTGTGGGAAGGTGTGGACTTCCCGGGCGATGCATTGAAACTTCTGGTCATTCCCAAGTTGCCTTTCCCCAATCCTATGGACCCGCTGGTGGCTGGCATTAGCGCCAAGATGAAGGATGAAGGCAAGAATGCCTTTAAGGATTACTTTGTGCCGGAAGCCTATATGGAATTGCGTCAGGGCCTTGGCCGCCTGATTCGTTCTGACGAGGATACGGGTAAGGTTCTTATCCTGGATAATCGCGTGGTTCTTGAGGCTTACGGCAAGTCCTTCTCCAAAATCTGGAATATGAAGCAGAAGGTGGCCTCCAATCTGGATGACATCAAGAGCTTCCTCTAAATTTTTCTAAATTTGCCCTCCCTAGTAGGTGGGATGCTGTGCATCCTGCCCAGTTGGATGTTTGTTTAGGAAAGTTGATGTACGATTTAAATTCGTTTTTTGATGGTATGTCCAAACCGCTTCTTCGCAATGTGCATGCGAAGGCGTTTGGTCACAAGGGCTTGTTGAATAACGCCCTGATTCAGTCTGAGGCTCTGGATTTTTACAAGGACCGTGACAGGGCAATTGACCTGTTCAACAAGATGAAGCCTTGGCAGCGCCGTTGCCTGAACCTTCTGTACCATAGTGGTTCCAGAGGATTGACTTATAACGAACTGCGCCTGACCGTTCCCGTCAGCGAAAGCCGTCAGCTTCAGGAATTCCTGCTTTCCCTTTGCAAGGATTTTTTGGCCTGGCGTACCTCTTCTGCAGGCTCCATGGTCTATTATGGTTTTTCCGATTTTGCGGGCTGCTTTGAAATTCCCGACGAAAGCGGTGCGCCTAAGGCAACCAGCTTCCAGTCCTTTGGAAACTTGATCGACTGGCATATCTGCCTGGTGCTTTCCCTTGCCATGCGCAAGGAACTGAAGATCAATACCAACAATGCCGTTCACCGTCGCAGCTACCAGATTTGCCTGGACTGTTTTGCCGCGTCAAAGCAACTGTCCGAAAAGGCTGCGGAAAATGAACTGGCCCTGATTTTCCTTTTCCTTACGGAAAACGGTTGGCTGGAACAGGAAGACTCCTGCCTGGTGCCCTCTGAAAAGGCGCTGGAATTTATTCGCAAGAATGGCTTTAGACTCCATCAGGATATTGTGTCCTGGTGGGTCAAGGAACGCTTCCGTGGAGACCGCGGTCATTGCGTTCAGTTATTGAAGGAGCTGCAGGAACCCAAGTCCGCTCTGGAAGCTTCTTATCGTTTCTGGGTCATGGATCCCGCTTCCCGTCTGTTGGAAAAGAACAAGGAAATGGCATGGGATTACCTGCCCCGTCCTCTTCGTGAATTGTGGCTGTTGGGCCTGGTGAAGTTCTGCCTGGTTCGCGGAAAGGTTGAATCCGTAATGCTGGACCAGTCTGGCCTGGACTGGATTCAGAATGCGATTGCCTCCATTCCCGAACAAAATATTTCCTGCTTGCCCAACTTCGAGCTGATCGTTTCTACGGGCACCAACCCTCGAGTATTGTTCTCCCTGGCTTGCCTTGCCACGGTGGAAAATGATGAAACCTTCCTCCGTTTCAACCTGAATCGTGATTCCTACATTCAGGGCTTGAAGTGCGGCCTGCCAGAAACTGAAATTGAGCATTTCAAGACCTGGATCAAGCCTCCTGTAAACGTGGCGGACACCCTTCAGGAATGGAACTCTTCCTTCTATGGCGCTCGCGTTCATACGGTTCGCCTGCTGAAGATTGAAGACCTGAGCATTCTGGCTGAACTTTCCCGCTTCCCCCAGTTCACGGAATGTACCGAGGAATATATCCCGGGCTATGGCTTTATCCTGAAGCCGGAACTGGAAAAGCGTGTTTTTGAAATCCTGGAAAATTATGGCTTCAATCCTTTCGTGGAACGTCGCGATGTGGAACGCGTCAAGATGTCTTCCGAAGAATGGCGTAAGGACTTCGCTGTGGCATGGCCCGAGGCAAAGGCTCCCGATTACGAACTGAAAAACGATGCCGACGAAGGAACCATCCAGACTGCCCTGAACTCCACCAAGTATGGCAGCAACTACCAGCAGTTGGCTATGTTCGACCTGGTGAAGGTTCTGCGCTACGCAAAGACCGTGGGGACCCTGGTGGGCGCCAAGATCAAGGATTCCACCAAGCGTCTGGCCAAGGAGGAGGAAAAAATCTTCTTCGTCCACGGACTCCGTCTTGCAAAGTCCCCCCAGACCCTTGAAATCCAGGTGTATGGACAGGAAGAGAGGACTAGCCTCGACCTGAACTTCATCAAGGAAATTAAAGTTATAGGGAAGAAGGAGCTTTAAATTCCCTTCGAGAATTTAAAGCCAAGGGGGCTCCGCCCCCTTGCGATTCCCCGAAAAAAGAATCCCGTCTTCGCAAGCTTCGCTTGTTTGACGGGTTCTTTTTTGTTTGAGGGGAGCAGAGCTCCCACTCAAATTTTCGCAGGAATAAAACGTATAGCTACATCTCGAAGCCTTTGAGGAGGCGCTTCAGTGCCCCTCAAACATAAAACGTCAAGCAGAACGAATGCTTGCATTCGTGATTGCGCAGTCGTTTTATGGGGAGTCCAGAGGCTAATGAACACTTAGGGCTTTAGCCCTTAGTGAGAATTGTCCACTCTGTGGACGCCGGTAGCCCCTTTGCATCATATAATTCCCCCTGCATCTTGTTAGGGTAATGTTTGGGCGTAGCCGGCGATATCGATCATTTCTTCTAGGGAAATTTCGTCGATGTAAGCTTCCATGGAACGTTCTTCGTCACCGAAGTTCAGCTGATACCAGAAGGTGGGCATTTCTTCCCGAGCGCGCTGCCCGATGAAAGCGGGTGTTCCCATGGGGTTGAAATTAACCCTGCGACCATCTTCACCATGACATGGCCTGCAGTTCTGGTAGAATAACTTGGCGCCCTTTTCCAGATTGGCTCCCTTAACCTTGCCGTTCTTATCCAGCACTTTATAGACCAGATAGGCCATTCTGGCGTCTTCACGAGTGAGCGTGTCTGCCTCGGAACCTGGGACGGGCTTTTCTTCCGTCTGTGCGATTGCGTTTACGCCGAGCATTAACCCGTAGGTCGCCAGGACAAAAATGCTGAAAAAACGGAACTTGTGATTCATCGCAACGAATTTAGAATTTTTTATGGAAAGTGAGCTTTATACATTAATTTATAGAAAAATGATATTAGATTTGAAACATGGGTTTTTTGAGATTTTTTAGCGTCGCCATGGCATTTTGCGCCATGAGCGCGGAGGCTTCCATGGAATTTAATTCCAGCCAGTTCCTTTTTAGTGGCCGTTGGGATCATGCTTCTTCCTACAGTCGTACGAGTGCCCCTGGGGCCATGGTCCAGTTTAATGCGGTAGCCAGTTCCCTGGATCTTGAGCTAGAGGGCCATGCCCGCTGGCGTCTGGATCAAGACGGAAAACAGCTTGCGATTTTTGTAACGGACAGAAAGACGGTGAAGAACGTAAAGGTGGCTGGGGATGGCAAGTCCCATCTTTACCGCCTGATTAAGATTAGCGAAAGTAATCCGGGTGGGGTCATTCTTCATACCATCGCTACGGACAAGAAGGGCAAACTCATGGCTGCCCCCAAGTTCGCCAATCGTCGTATCGAGTTCATCGGGGACTCCTTTACCGTGGGGTATGGCTGCGAAGGTCATGTGGCAGACCAAGAGGATCACGTTTTCGAGACCACCAACACTTCCAAGAGCTACGCCTTCCTGCTGGCTGACGGATTCAAGGCTGATTTCCAGATTAATGCTTTCAGTGGTCGCGGCTTAGTAAGAAATTACGACAATATTGTTCCGGAATGGAAAATTCCTCGCCTTTATAAGTATACAGCTCCCGGTTTTGCTCCGGAGGATGTGTCGAAAACTTCGGACGAGTCCTCTCTCCTGTGGAATTTTGATAGTTTCCATCCCCAAGTGGTGGTGATGTTCATTGGAATTAATGATTTTCAGGGAAATCCGCCCTATGGCGATAAGGATGAATTTAAAAAAGCCTATCGCGAAATGATAAAAGACCTTCGCTTGAAACATCCTGGGGTTAAATTCTTGCTTGTTTCTACTAAAGTATGGCCAAATGACGACCTGACTCCTACGGTAAAGTCTATTTACGAGACTGAAATCGCTGACGGGAATAAGGATTTGGAGTTTTTAGAGGTCCGTACCACTAATGAGGGGCTCCATGGACATCCCACGGAACGTTCCCAGGTGGATCTGGCCAATACCATACGCCCAATTGTGGGTCGTTTGGGAAAGTGGATGAGCCGATAGAATTTTCGTTTTTTATATTGTGTTTGACATTTTGCGTTTGTTGGGAAAAATATGTCTAGGATAATTGAGAAACTATACGTTCTGTTTAGAATGAATATCCTTATTTTTGTGCTGTTGGCCGTTACGGTCATCGCCCTTCTGGCCTATAAGCATGGCCTGAATGAGAATAGGGACATTATGCTGGCTGACTACCCCTATGTCAAGGTGGTAGGTGACTCCGCTGACGGTGGCTCTTCTGTCGTAGTCTTGAACAAGACCGACTCTTCCGTGGTTCTGGATTACGAACTTCGTGAAGGTTACGCCTATCCTTACGCTAGCGTCAAGATTTATCTGGGCGATGGCAAGTCTCGCGGTTGGGATCTTTCCAAGTATGACAGTATCTTCGTGTGGATCAAGCCCCGCGGCGAAGGTTCCGTACGTCTGTATCTCCGTGGCTTCGATAGCACCTTCTCCCGTGCCGGGGACGAAAGCAGCTGGAAGTATAACGAAATTGAATTCTTCCCTCTGGAAGAATCCTATCCTGCAATTTTTGTCCCCCAGGAATTCCGTCTGGCTGGCTGGTGGGTTGCCCAGAACAACATTAACGTACACCAGGCTCGTGTGGACATGAGCAACGTTCCCCTGATTGAAATTCAGACGGGTACCAGCGCCCCCTTCGGCTATGGCACTCTGGAAATCAAGGGCCTTCGTTTCAAGGGTAAGACCATCTCCTGGGACAAGCTGGTGACCTCTCTGGTGGTCATGTGGTTTGTGACCTTCTTGATCATCCTGGTGATCCGCTTCTTTGACTATAGCCGCGAACGTGCAGCCAATAAGAAAAAGCGTGAAGAACTGGAAAAGAACTTGATGGCCCTGGAAATTGAAAAGTCCGAATACGAAAAGTCCAGCAAGGAAGACCCGCTGACCGGCTGTCTCAACCGCGCAGGCTTTAGCAGTGTGCTTCTCCTCGAACAGGAAAACCTGAGCAAGAACGACAGCCCTGTTTCCTTCGTGATTCTGGACATTGACCACTTCAAGCAGATTAACGACGCTTTCGGCCACAATGTGGGTGACGAAGTGCTGGTGAACCTGACCAAGCTGATCCAGAGCAAGATTCGTAATACGGATGCCCTGGTTCGTTGGGGTGGCGAGGAATTCGTGATTCTCTGTGGGGATACCCCCATCCAGAACGCCCAGTTCCTGGCAGAAAAGTTAAGAATGGCTATTGAAAGTACCCCGCTGATCAAGCAGCAGCAGGTTACCTGCTCCTTCGGTATTGCCGAAATGATCGCTGGCGAAGACCCGAAGCGCCTGTTTGAACGTGCTGACAAGGCTCTCTACGCTTCCAAGGAAGGTGGTAGAAACCGTGTTACCAGCGCTACATTCAAGCGTTCTACCCATTAAGATGAGAAAGGTCTTCTATCCATTTCTTCTTCTGACATTTATTTGCCTTTTGGCGGGATGCGCCAAAAAGGCTCCTCCTGTGGAGTTTCGCCCCTTGCAGCTCCACTGGTTTGTTGCTCCCGGACAAAACGAGGACGAACTGCCTAATAAGGATGCCTGTGTGATAAGACTCACGGGCAAACTGATGGCCGAACCGGCGGTGCAGGCCTCCCCTATAGGGGAACTGGAGTTCCGGGTGGTTTATGGACAATCTACCGAAATGGCTGAAATCCTTGAATTTAAGGGGATTTGCGAGGATGATGCTCTTCAGAATAATGTGGAGTGTCAATGGTCTGCGACCTGTGATTCTCAGTTGAATATCGTTGTAAAGTTCCACAACGGAGAATAACTAGCACCCGTAGGAATTCCAAAGGGGTCTATGTATTTTTTTGTTTATGAAACCGATATTTGAATATACTGACTATCGCGAATGGCTGAGAGACGCTTTTGATGATTTTAAGCAGCGCAAGACTGTGATTTCTTGGCGTTATATGGCTATGAAGATGGGGGCCGATCCTGGTAACCTCCTTCGCGTGTCTCAAGGTAAGATTCATCTATCTACGGGCCTCATTCAGCCCGCTGCTGATTTTTTCGAACTGGACGAAAAGGAAACCGCCTACTGGACCGAAATGGTTTACTTCGGTCGTGCAAAGACCGATGCGGAAGCCTTGCAACATTACGAGCGCATGCAGGCCTTGAAGGGTGTGTCCCTTAAGTTGTTGGCCAAGAAGGAATTGGAATTCTATCGCCATTGGTACTACAACGCCATTCGTTCCATTATCGGTATCTGTAAGTTCAAGGATGATTACGAAGGCCTGGCAGAATGCTGCACCCCTCAGATTACGGTGGAAGAGGCAAAGTCCGCAGTTCAGCTCTTGCATGAACTGAATATGATTTCAACGGATCGTGATGGTTTCTGGAAGGTGAACGATACTTTCGTCAGTACCGGTGGAAACTGGCGATCTGCCGCTGTTCGACAGTTCCAGAAGGATACCATTGCCCTGGCTGGTGAATCCCTGGAACGCCATGCGCCCCATCTCCGTGACATTAGCACGGTGACCATGACCTTTAATATGGACGATATCCAGTTAATCCGAGAAAAGATTAACGAATTTCGTTCCGATTTACTACGTTTATCCCAGGATGGTTCTGGAGATAATACGGTGTTTCAACTGAACATACAACTATTCCCGTTGGCCTTTGTGAAGCCGTTGCAGGAGAAGAAAAAATGAAAAGATTGCTTTTCCTTTTGCCTCTCATGGCGGCCTTTATAGGCTGTTCAGAGACGAATGTTGCTGGTGGCCCCGGCAGCATTACTACGAATGGTCGTGCAAATGTAGATGGTGCACCGGCCCCCTTTGCTCGTGTTTCTCTCCGCGATGTGAACCATATGGCTCTTGCTACCCAGCTGGAAGAAGACGCTGTGGCAAACGATGTATTCGCCGATGATCAGGGTAAATTCAAGATTTCCATTCCCAAGGAAGGTTCCTTTCGCTTGACGATTTCTTCCGAAGGTCACGCTTTTACCAAGGTGGTGGACGCATCCAGTAAGGAAATTCTGGAATCTGTGGACCTGGTTCCTACTGCGGTAATGCAGGGTGAACTGGATATTCCCGAAGGCTCCAAGTCTGTGTGGATTGGTGTCGTGGGTACGGACATCCTGGTCCCTGCCGATAACGACGGCGTGTTCGTTCTTCCCTCTGTTCCGGCAAATGATTCCCTCCAGCTGTACTTCGTAAATGACGTACTGGACAGCGTGATGGATGTTAAGACTGCGTTCTTCAGTCCGACGGAATTCGTCTACGAAAACTATAAGGCGCTTCCTGCGGATACCGCAAAGCCTGTAGAAAAGGATACTGTTGAAACTCCTGCTGATTCTACAGTCAAGAAGGTGGTTGTCCTTATGGAAGATGGTTCCGCTGCCGCTTATGCCGCCGTCGCCATCCGTAAGAGCGATTTCGTAGCAGAAAAATTTGCACTGCAGAACAGTTTAATCAAGGCGGAACTGCGTGCTGACGCAGATGGCCAGTTCTCCATCATATGGCCTGATTCGGGTAGCTATCGCTTGACCGTACTTGCTGGTAACTATTCTTTCTCCAAGGTCTATGACGCTGCTAATTTGTCTGCAATTGACACCGTGAAGCTGGTGGAATCTTCTTCCTTCTCCAGCAAGGTGACTTTGAAGAGTGATGAAAGCTATGCCTGGGTGGGCGTCTATGGAATGGATATCCTGGTGAAGACCAATGCTCAGGGCGCTTACGTGTTGCCGGCTGTTCCTGCTGGCGAATCTCTGGACCTGTATTTTGTTCATGCAGATAGTACTGAACCCTTTGTGGAATGGACTGTAAAGACTCCTCGCGAAGGAACAGCGGCTCTGAATCCGGTCAAGTTGTTCCAGGATTTCGAAGGCGAACTTTCCAACTGGTATATGGATGTGGATACCCTCTATAAGGGCTCAACTTTCAAGTTCTCCAATGGTGTGAACGATGCAAGCCATTTGGTGACGAGTCATCTGACGCTCGACGAAGATCGGAATTCCAATGTGTTCCGCACGAGGTATGAACTGGCGGACGATCCCTACGCCTGGGTGCTGGTTGGTACTGGCATGAACGAGGTGAGAAACTTCTCCGCGATTGATTCCATCGAGTTTTACGCAAAGGGATCTGGAAAGATTCGTGTTGCTCTTGAAAACTGGGAGTCTTACGAAAATGTGGGTTCCAAGGCAGCCTCCATCTGGAAAACTCTGGATTCTACCTGGGCTCGCGTGGTGATCAAGCCTTCGGATTTGTGCTATAATACAGCAGACAAGAAGGTTTGTGACGAAAGTTGGGACAGCGTGAAGAATCATGTGAAGCAGATTCACTTCTTCCCCGCAGGCGGCAAGGAAGTTTACATCGACGATGTGAAAATCTACGGCGCACTGTTCTAGTGGTAAGTTTTTAGTATCCTCAATATAAGGCCCTTATATGGGCTTTTAGAAGAAGAGCCCCTTTATTGGGGCCTTTTTTTTAAGTATCTTTGGTCAGTATGGAAACTCTTGAAAAAGAAGCGGCTCTTGCCCTAGAATATCTGTCCCGCATCTCTAAGGAAGCGGAAGCAAAGTTTGATGAATTTCTCCCCCCGGTAAAGGATAGGCCCGAACGCCTCCATGAGGCTATGCGCTATTCCATGTTCGCCGGCGGTAAGCGTCTGCGTCCGGCTCTTGTCCGTGCCGCATTCGACATGTTTAACGGCAAGGGAAATTCTGTGGATTACGCCATGAGTGCGTTGGAAATGCTCCACACCTTCTCCCTGATTCACGATGACCTGCCCTGCATCGATAACGATGACTTCCGTCGTGGCAAGCCCACCAACCACAAACAGTTTGGTGAAGCTACCGCAGTGATGGCTGGTGACGCCCTCTGCATTCTTGCTTTTGAACTGATGGGCAAGACTGGCAATGCCAAGGCTATCGAAATCCTGGCTCACCTGCTGGGTACTTACGGCATGATCGGTGGCGAAATGATCGACATCGAAAGCGAAGGCAAGAAGGTGGACCTGGAACTGGTGGACTACATCCACTATCACAAGACCGCAGCTCTCATCGAAGCCTCTCTGGAAGTGGGTGCACGCCTGGCAAATGCCTCCGAAGAAGATATCAAGATTATTCGTGACTATGGCCGTTCCATCGGCCTTGCCTTCCAGATTGTGGATGATATCCTGGATATCGTCTCTACTACGGAAGAACTGGGCAAGGACGTGGGCTCCGACGTGGAACGCGGTAAGGCTACCTATCCCGCATTGGTGGGCCTGGAAAAGTCTCGCGAATGCGCTCACAAACTGTACGAAGATTCCATTCGTGCTCTGGACGCCTTGAAGTGCGATACCAAGATTCTTCGTTCCGTTGCCGCCTTTATCATTACTAGGGTTAAATAAATGGACCTTAAAGACATCAAGTCTCCCCAGGACATCAAGCATCTTTCCTTGGAAGAGCTGTACCGTCTTGCTGCTCAGATTCGCGAAACCATCATTGGTCAAGTGTCTAAGCATGGCGGTCACCTTGCTTCCAGCTTAGGTGTCGTGGAACTGACTCTTGCCCTTCACTACGTATTCAACGCTCCTGAAGACAAGATCGTTTGGGACGTGGGCCATCAGGCTTATGTTCATAAACTCTTGACGGGTCGCTTTGATCGCTTCTCTACCTTGCGCCAGCAGAATGGTATCTCTGGCTTCTTGAAGCGTCATGAAAGTGAATACGACTGCTTTGGCGCAGGTCATGCAACCACTTCTATTTCTGCCGCTCTCGGTTTTGCGGTCGCCCGCAACCAGCTGAAGAAGGACAACAACGTGGTGGCCGTTATTGGTGACGGTTCCATGACTGGTGGTATGGCATACGAAGCCTTGAACAATGCTGGCATTTCCAAGCAGAATATGACCATCATCTTGAACGATAACAAGATGAGCATTGCACCCAACGTAGGTGGCTTCAGCAAGTATTTGAACCGTGTCATTTCTGACCCGGTGTACAACAAGATGCGTACGGACCTGGATCGCCTGATGAAGCGCCTTCCGGGCATCCTGGGCTCTCGTTTCCGTGATTTGTTCCTGCAGGTGGAAAGTGCCGCAAAGACGGCGGTGAAGCCGGGTACTTTCTTTGAAAACCTGGGCGTCCGTTACTTCGGACCTGTGGATGGTCACGACATTGAAGAACTGGTGCTTCTCCTGAAGCGCGTGAAGGAACAGCCGGGCCCCTGCCTGATTCACATCCTGACCGAAAAGGGACGTGGTCTTCCTGCAGCTGTTGCTAATCCTACCAAGTTCCATGGATGCAGTCCCTTCGATCCCGAAAGCGGTTTGCCTCTTGCCCCGGGCAGCGTAAAGCCGTCCTTGACCAGCGTGTTCGGTAAGACCTTGCTGGAAATTGCTCGCAAGGATAAGCGCGTCATGGGTATTACTGCTGCTATGCCTACGGGTTGCGGTCTGGATATTGTGGCTAAGGAATTGCCCAACCAGGTCATTGACGTTGGTATTGCAGAAGAACATGCTTTGACTTTTGCCGCTGGTCTTGCCTGCGAAGGCATCGTTCCGGTGGTGGCAATTTATTCCTCCTTTATGCAAAGAGCCTACGACCAGATTATGCATGATATCGCTCTGCAGAATCTGCATGTGGTGATGGTGCTTGACCGTGCAGGCCTTGTGGGCGCAGACGGCCCGACTCATCATGGCTCTTTCGACTTGTCTTTCCTTAGAACGGTGCCGGGTCTTACCATTATGGCTCCGTCTAACGAAAATGAACTGCGGGATATGATCCAGGCTTCTATCGATATGGAAGGGCCTGTTGCTATCCGCTATCCCCGCGGAACCGCTCTGGCTGAAAAGCTGGAAGAACCTACTGGAAACTTCGATGCGACGCTTCCCAAGGTCCTTCGCCAGGGTAAGGACATCTTGCTCCTTGGGGCTGGCTTCATGACAAACGAATTGAAGAAGACTGCCCAGGTTCTTAGTGAAAACGGATACGACCCCACATTGGTGGACGCCCGTTTGATCAAACCGCTTGATCCTGAATGCTACCGCAGTCTCTTCGAAAGCCACAAGGTGATTGTGACTTTGGAAGACAATACTCTGGTAGGTGGCTTCGGTTCGGCTATCGGCGAAATGCTGATGGATTTCGGAATTACGGATAAACGCCTTATCCGCTTCGGACTTCCTGACAACTTTGTGGAACAGGGCGAAATTCCTGCTCTCTATAAACTATTGAAAATTGACGGTGAATCCGTCGCCAAGCAGATCTTAGAAAAGATCCAATAATGGGAAAACTATGAGCGAAGAAAATAACGAAAAGCGCACTGTAAAGTCCACATTGAACCGTAAGTTCGGCGTCAGCGAAGCTACTGACCGCCGTAATCCTCGCGCTGATGGCGAACGCGGCGAACGTAAGTCCTTTGGCGACCGCAAGCCCTTCGGTGATCGCGGTGACCGTCCCTTCCGTGGCGACCGCAAGCCTTTTGGTGATCGTATGGGTCGTCGTGATGACCGCCCCTTCCGTGAAGACCGTTTCCGCGGTGATCGCGATGAACGTCGTGAAGGCGAAGGCTTCAACCGCGAAGGCGGCGAACGCTCTGACCGTCCCTTCAACCGTGATCGTCGCCCCCGCAGCTTCGGTGATCGTCCCTTCCGTGGCGACCGCAAGCCCTTCGGTGGTGACCGTCGTCCCCGTCGTGAATTTGCTCAGGCAGGTGCTCCTGTCTACCGTCAGCGTCCTGAAGAACAGCAGGTGGAAAACGTTGAAGAAGTTTTGGATGAAACCGCACTGGAAGCACGCGTAGCCCAGGTGGAAGCAAATGAAGATGTTACTTCCAATCCTCCTTGGTTCAAGAAGCTTCTCGCTCTCACTACCGAAAAGGGCCGCGAACGCGAAGGCCGCTTCATCGGTGAAGGCATCCATGTGGTTCATGAACTGGTTTCCCATCATCGTGAACTGGTTCTCGGCGTATATGCCGTTGAAGGTTTCGAAGATGAAACTTTGATGGAAGCAATTAACGAAGCTGAAATCCGTGTGAATGTTCTGACTGAAGCACAGATGAAACAGCTTTCTTCCACTGTTGCTACTCAGGGTGTCATTGCTGTTGCTCGCATTGCCAGCAAGAAGCCTGCTTACGAATCCAGCCGCAGCATCCTCACTCTGGTGGATGCCGTGCAGGATCCGGGTAACTTGGGTACTCTCTTCCGTACCAGCCTGGGCTTCAACTCCGCTGGTATGATTCTCGGTCGCGGTACCGTGAGCCCCTTCAACCCCAAGGTTGTCCGTGGTTCCTCGGGCACTTTCCTCCGCGTGCCTTTTGAATTTGACGTGGATCTGATCGACCAGATCAACTTCCTCCGTAGCAAGGGCTACACCATTATCGCAACTGACCTGCACGCAAAGCAGAGTCTTCGCGAAATTCCTGCTCACAAGCTTCGTAAGATGGCTTTCCTGGTGGGTAACGAAGGTGCCGGTACCAATCCCTACTTCATTGAACTTGCCGATGAAACCGTCAAGATTCCTATGAGCAGCGAACTGGAATCCCTGAACGTGGCTGTTGCTCACGGTATCCTTTCCTACGAAGCCGCCCTGATCCAGGACGAACTGAAGTAATCGGAGGCTACGATGAATTTTCATGATCGCCTTGAACAGCGTGTCGCTAAATGCGGTAACCCGGTCTGCATGGGCATGGACCCTGTCCTGAAGCTCATTGACCCTTGCTGCCCTGATGGCACCGCCGAAGACAAGATCAAGCGTTTTTATTCCGAACTCCTGGAATGCTGCCTGAAGCGTAACGTGCTGCCCGCAGTAGTCAAGCCCAATAGTGCTTACTACGAATGCGTCAGCGTGCAGGCTATGCTGGTGCTGCAGCAGCTCATTGCTGATTATCGTAGCGCTGGTATTCCGGTTATTCTGGATGCAAAGCGTGGTGACATCGGTAAGTCCAGCGCTGCTTATGCTACCGCTGCTTTTGACGTTTACAAGGCTGACGTGGTGACCGTTTCTCCCTGGATGGGTTCCGATTCCGTGAATCCCTTCCTGCGTGAAAATTCCGAAAATGGCGCCTACGTTCTGCTCCGTACCAGCAATAAGGGCGCTCACGATTTCCAGGATATGCCTGTAATCGGTAGCGATGATCCTCGTGACGTGAACGAAGCCTTCTACAAGGTTGCCGACAAGATTTTCGAATGGGACGGTGACAAGGGCTTCTTCGGTGCTGTGGTTGGCGCAACCCATCCCGAAGAACTGGAAAAGATTACCGCTTACTGCGTTGCTCACCAGCACGAAATACCCTTCCTGATTCCGGGTGTTTCCATTCCTGGTGTGCCGGGTGGTCAGGGCGGTGACGCCAAGACAGTTCTTACCGCAATCAAGAACGGTGGTGGCAAGCGTCAGTTCCATGTGCTGAACAGCTCCAGCGGTCTGAACTTTGCCTACCAGCGTAGCGGCAAGCCGGAAGCATTTGCTACGGAATGCGTTGACGCTCTGGAACGCTTGGCTGAAGCCTGCCGAATCTAAGGAACGAGAAAGGAAGACGAATGAGGTCTTGGCGCTTTATTGCAGTATTTGTTGTTGCAGTAGCCATTGTGGCTGTGGCTTTCCGTTGTGCAAAGCCGCTGCCTAGCACCAACTTCGACGAATCTTTTTTGCCGAAGGCTTCTTCTGTACGTTATATCGCTGCCGGTAACGATGCTGCTGTGGCAGGATTGTTCTGGATTAAGGGCTTGACTGAACTTGGTGAAAGTTTCTTGTCGGGCAAGGAATACGGCTACCTGGGTCATGTGGCAAACCTGTCTACGGAACTGGATAGCCTTTTCTATACACCTTACTACTTTATTGGAGGTGTCTCCGCCATTGATGCGAAAGACACTTCTGACTTTGTCGTGTTGCGTCGTGCCCATCGCGTTTATCCGGAGCAGTGGCGCCTGGCACTTTACTATGCCTTGCGTCTAGCTAAGGGCCCTTATCCCGATAAGAAGGCTGCCGCTGATGTGATGCGCCCCTATTTTGATAGCCCGGACACCACGATCCCCGATCACATTCGTACCATCTATCGCAGTTTTGAACTGGATACCATGCAGACGGAAGTGGCTCTGGAAGCTGTATTGAACGATGTGATGCAACCCCGTTATAAGAAGTTCCGTACGGGTTTCTATACAAAGATCCTTAGGCTTCTTGGACACCGTGGTTTAATCAGCGATTACGACAAGGATGAAAATTACCAGAAGGTAAAATATCTGGTCGACGCAATGGCTGACGGAAAAATCCATCCGGCGATCGTATTCAACCAGCTGTTGGCTATGAAGAAGGAAGAAATTGTTCAGGATAGTGCTCAAACTTCTGCAGATTCTGACGTACAGGTAGCGGATGAAGTTCCGTCTGAAAAATAGGGCTATTTTTTTCCTGGCAAATCTTCTGGCGTTTACCTCTTGGGGGTGTCATCTTTCTTCATCTAGCGATGATCCCGATATGATTGCGGGACCTCTAGAAATTGTTCTTGATGATAAATATGCGGGCTTTCTAAAAGTTGCTTCTTCGGGCCGGTTTGTCTTTATGGGGACGAACTCTGAAGATGCTCTTGCTAAGGAACGCCCTTTGATGAAGGCGAAGTTTTCCTATGATTTTTCCATAGGGAAAAGTGAAGTCACTTGCGGTAGTTTTCGTTCCTTAATGGATCGGGGAAACTGCGACGGTGATGATTTGCCTGTAGTGAATGTTTCTTACTATGATGCAGTACTATATTGCAATGCATTAAGTAAACGTTTTGGCCTTGATTCGGTCTATAGCTATAGTTCAGCTTCTTTTGGAGAGGATGGATACTGCGACTATCTTGAGGGACTTGTATTCAATCCTGAAAGAGAAGGAATTCGACTTCCTACGGAATCGGAGTGGATGTTGGTTGCTGCTCAAGATTGGTTGTCAGGAACTGGATGGACAATGGAAAATTCAGATGGAACCCTCCATCCAGTTTGTTCTATTGGAAGCGTTTCATCATCTGCTTCGGTTTGCGATATGAAGGGGAACGCCATGGAGTGGGTGAATGACTGGATGGGTTCTTTCAGGGAACATTCCGTAAGTGATTTTGTGGGTGCTCAGGATGGGGGAAGTCAAGGAATTCGCGTGGTGAAGGGGGGGGAGTTTTCGAAATGAGGCGCTCCGTCTACATCTGTTTCGACGTGGAGATGTATATGCTGTGACTTCTTCATCCCGTGCTAATTATATAGGGTTTCGAGTGGCCTATGGCAAAATCCCGAATCCCACCTGGTTAGGAAGCAACGGTAATGAGGTATCTAATCCCATATTGCTTTTGGCTAGTTCACTGTCCGTGAAAAAAAGGACAGGAACATTTGATTCTAAACTGGTTTTTCGAAATGATGTGACGGGAAACCTTGCCTTTGTCAATTATTCCAGCGCGAACCCTACTATTGTAGAGATTCAAGATGAACTGGATGCTTATCATCCGGATGTTTCTCCTGATGGCAGGAAGGTTGCTTTCTGTACGGGCATGGAGGGGACGGGTACCGTATCCAGCGTGTATGTGCGTAATCTTGATAGTGCAGGAAGCGACTTGGTGAAACTGAATGTGGAGAATGCGGTAATTCCCCGCTGGAAGGTCCTTGATATTGGCGATACCGTGATTGTCTATGTGACAAGTGCAAATGATAATAGGGATGGCACTGCTTTCCTGAAGCAAAGTACATGGCAGGTACCCTTTGTGAATGGTAAGTTTGGAACCCCTAAAAAATTGTTTGATGGAGCCTTCCATGGTGGTGTAAGTTCGGACAATCAACTCGCCGTGACAGGAGCTCGCCTTTTGAGGGCTAGAGTTGATGGAAAAGATTCTCTGTGGTATAATGGGGAGCAGGCTTGTAATGTAAGCTTGTCAAAGGACGTGCAGAGGCGTACTCTCTTTCTCGATTTTGGTGGAAAGACTGGGACCGCTTTTTCAGGAGAAAAATATGGCGTTCATGAAAGAATTCTGGAAGCGGATTCTGCGGGGCGTTTAACAAGGATGATCCCTGCTCCAGAGGGATACAGTTTTGATCATAGCGAATGGGCTTTGTGGAATAATAACACTGATGCTGATAACGCTCCGTTGGCAGTGGCTTCATTGACGGGTGTTAATGGATCCCATAAGAAGCTTGCCGTAGTGAATATGTCGGATTCTTCCATTTTGGAACTTGCTCAAGGGGATGAACTTTGGCATCCCTGCCTATGGTCTGTAAGCACGGAATTCCACATTCCTAAGGATGTGGATTTAGATAGTGCAGGCGTGTACTTGCTACCTGGCGGAAATGTTGCCGGCGAGATTCTTCGTGTCAAGATGGAACTAATGTGGAAAAATGCTGAGCAAATAGAGTATTTCTGCGTGGGCAGCTCTCGTATGGCCAATGGTGTTATTCCTGATTCTTTGACTGTGGGTTATGCCATGAATATGGGACATGCTTATAATGATATGAACGCTTCCATTCGATTCGCTAGGGACTATGGTTTTAACGCTCTTCCGAATTTAAAGGCTATCGTCATTTCTCTTGATTTTGATTTGTGGCAGATAAAGACCGATTTTTCGAAGATGATCTTTGATGTTGTTCCGGGATACTCTTATGATTCGTCGCATTATTATTGGAAATACGGAATGCCGAATGGATTTATAGAGGCTGTGGAACACTCCTTTCCTGCATCAGAATACTCCTGGATGGTTTATGGGGCTTCTAGAGGATTCGCTGACACGGACATAGAAGGTTGGGGCCCTGCTATTATTGAAGGAATGGTGAACTGGGATGAACTTTATCCAGATCGAATCCAGTGGAACTTGGATCTCTTGCGGAAATTTTTGATAGAAACTCAAAAAAGAAATATTTCTGTGGTGGGTGTGATTTTTCCGCAGAATCCGGAATATGCACAAACCGATTCTTGGGGTTGTCATGGACTTCAGAGGTCTACAGCCCAATGGGTTCGAGATTCCGTGTTTGCTATGGCGGAGCAGTATCAGAATTTTGTGGTGATGGATGAAAATAAGATGGGAAGTCATGACTACTCAGATCAAATGGCTCACGATACGGACCACCTGTCCACAGAAGGCGCTGCCCAGCTAACTAGTCGGCTGGATTCTCTGTTGTTAGGGATGCAGTAAGTGTTGCTCTAAATTATTCTGCGCAGCGCTTTGCGTTGTTGGGAAGACCCATCAGCTCAAAAGCATTCTTGCAGCGCATCTTCAGGTCTGCCGCTTCGTCCTTGGGAGTAACCTTCAGGTTGGAACGGTAGTAAAGAATGGTTGCAGTATTGTAGGGCTTGTTTCCTTCGATGGATTTCTTCTCGGCAACCTTATAGAGGGAATCCGCTTCGCTTATGTTTCCGCTCAGTTCCGCAACGCGGGCTGCGGTAAGGGCGTAGAAACCGCCACTCTTATCGGAACGCTTGCCTGCCATCTTCAGGGCTTCGCTATAATCCTGGTGGGCTGCAGCTTGCGCGATGGCGCACTCGCCATAGAAGGCTGCCTGAGCAGGCTTGTCCGCCTTGGAGAGAAGTTCCTTTTCTACGGAGGAGCAAGTGCTCACCACTTCCTTGTAGTTACCTCTTTCGTTGGCGATTGCCATCTTGGCCTTATTCAGGAGAATAAGGGTGTTGGTATCCAGAATATCCTTGCGGACGTTGGAAAGGAGGGAATCTGCAAAGTCCAGATCGAGACTCATGGTGCGGATCTGGGCCATGGAAATCAATATGCGACCTTCGGCACGAAGATCGGCTTCCTTGCGGCTAGCCAGCAGAGCTCGTTCCAGCTGGCCGTAGCCTCGGGCGAACTTTCCTGCATTAATGGACTTCTGCGCTCTGAAAGACTGGATGCCGGACTCGCTTGCGGAAACGTCCGTAGCGGCCAGGAGCGCAAGTGCTGCAGCAACTGCAAAGTAACGAATCTTGGAGCGGTGGATTACCATAGGGTCTCCACCATGAAGGGTACGGAATCCTTGCTGGGTATGGACCTACGAATAATCCACATGTCGGACAGGCCGTTCATCAGGTCGTCTGCACTCTGGAGGGTCTGTTCCGTAGCTTCCATAAAATCGCCCAGACCGGATGTCAGTTCTCCCACTTCTGCCAGCATGTTGTCGGCCTTGTTGAGAGATACATCAAGCTTGCCCATGAGACCGCCAACGTTGCCCATCAGGTCTTCCACACCACCCATAAGCTTGTCCACCTTCTGGGGTACAGGCTTCAGTTCGGTAATCAGGCCGCCAACGTCCGTGGTAATCACGTCCACCTTGTTCAGGAGGGTAGGCATCTGGACCTGGAGGGTATCCATGATGTTTGCCGTCTGGAAAAGAACCCTCTTACCCACGTAGGTCATGTCGTCGATTCGGTTCAACTGGCGGTTCAAGTTGTCGTAAAGAGCGCGAGAGCCAAACATAGCACCGATGGTGGTTCCCGTATCCATGGCCATGCCCAGGAGGGAGTCGGCGGCGTCCACCAGGGTGTTCACACGACCCAGCAAGACGTTTGCAGTTTCAAGAACGGTTTCGATATCCTGAGCCTGTCCCGGGGGAAGGAAGTCTCCATCTTCGAGAACTCGACCTTTACCGCGACGAACGTCAATGTTAATGACACGGGCGGAAATCATGTTCTGGTCACGGATGGCGAACACCTTGGCGCTGTCCGTAATCCAGGGCTGGTACTGTTTGCGGATTACAAATTCAATGAATACGCCGTCACCTTCCACTTCCACTTCGCCAATTTGACCGATGTCCACGCCGCTAATCTGAACGCGGGTGCCCGGACGGAGGCCGAATGCCTTTTCGAAAGTACTGTGGAGTCTGTATTCTTCCACCCCGATCATGCCGGAGGTGAACAACTTGGTGTACAGGACGATGGCAAACACCATAACGGCAATGGTCAGGAACACGCCGACCAAAAGGCCGGAAATTTCCATCCAGTTAATGCGTTTTAAAGGTTTAAATGCCATGGCAAGAAATATATAAATATTATTTTACTTTTACGATTAGGCCCGAAAAATGCCTCTAAAAAACGAAGATTACCGCCATATTTCTATTTTGAGGGGCATTAGGCCGGAGGCTTTATGAATTTTTTTGAATTTCTCGACAAATCCGTTACTCCTTACCACACCGTGGACAACCTGAAAAAGGCTTTGGAAGGATGCGGAGCTTTGCTTTTTGAACGGAACGGCGCCTTGATTGCGGTGCGTGCCCCTAAAAAAGCCTGCGAGAATTCAAGGTTCCGTATTGCTTTGGCCCATACGGATTTTCCTGCCTTGAAAATTTCCCCGAATCCGGATAAGGCTTGCGCTGGCGTGAATAAACTCCATGTGGAAACCTACGGTGGCCTGCTGTATACCAGCTGGCTGGATCGTGACTTGGGTTATGCGGGTATGCTCGCCTTTGAACGCAATGGCCAGGTTCAGACGAAACTGATTCGAGGCAACAAGCTGTTCAAGATTCCCCAGCTTGCTATTCACCTGAATCGCGGTGTGAATCAGGATGGCTTGACGGTGAACCCTCAGACGGACCTGGATGCGCTGTGGTGTGCTGCAGAGTCCCAGAAGTTTGTAGACGTGCTGAAGGCAGAACTTGCTGGTGACGAACAACTGCTGGAATTTGATGTACAGCTGTTTGACGCACAGGGCGCCAATGCTGGCGGTTTCAATGACGAGTGGATTTACTCCGGACGTCTGGATAACTTGAGCAGCTGTCACGCCATTGCAGAAGCGCTGCTAGCTTCTGAACCGCTGGAAAATGATTTCATGGTGGCCGCCTTCATGAATAATGAAGAGGTTGGCTCTGTGACTCGCGAAGGTGCGGGTGGCAACTTCCTGCAGTCTATTCTGGAGCAGGTGTGGGGCGAAGCGGGTTTGCCTCTTTCGACTTTAAACTCTGCGCTCTCTACTTCTCTGGCTTTGTCCATCGATATGGCTCATGCGGTGCATCCCAACTTCCCGCAGAAGCATGAATCCAACCACGGGCCTGTCTTAGGTGGTGGCGTTGTCCTGAAGGCGAACTCCCAGAAGCGCTATGCCAGCGATGTGGTTAGTTCCGCAAACTTCAAGCTACTCTGCAAAAATGCTGGAGTGCCTTGCCAGACGTTTATCACTCGTAACGATATGCCCTGCGGATCTACGGTGGGACCTACCATCTCTGCAAGCCTTGGTATTCCTACGGTGGATATTGGTGAACCCATGCTCAGTATGCATAGCATCCGCGAGATGATTGCCATTAAGGATCATGATGATATGATTCAGCTGCTGAAGAAATTTTTTGTGTAATGAACGGTTAGGATTATTGTGAAAAAACAGGCGACGAAATATTTTTTGATTTGGGGCGTGATTTGCCTCTTGGCAAATTTGTTCTGCACTCAGGCATCTGCCTTTGGTGGGGACCAGGGCTATTGGGCCAACTGGGTCAAGCAACTGGCAAATAATGGTTTAGAACATTTTGACGGCAACTATCCTCCGCTGTATGTGTTCTGGCTTTGGGTGGTGGCGCAGATCCACAACTTGTTTAACATTCCCGTGGAAAAGGGAACCCTGCTGAAGTTCTTCTGCCTGTGGCCGGTGTACTTTGCTCACGTAGGCCTGACAGATTTTGCAAGCCGCATGGTGGCCCGCTTTAAGCTGGAAACTCGTGATGCTCATATCGCTCTTGCTTTCGTTGCCTTGAATCCCGCTTTGTTGCTGGATGGTCCTATTTGGGGACAGGTGGATTTGTTCCCCTGCATGTTCGGTATCGCTGCCCTGTACTGCATCAATTTCCGTAGCAAGATTAAATATGCGTCCATGTTCTTTGCCCTGGCTCTGCTGGCAAAGTTCCAGATGATTTTGCTGTTGCCCATTTTTGGCGGCATGTTCCTGCGCCGTTATAAGACATCCTGGCGTGGGCTTCCTCTGATGGTAATTGCTGTGGTGCTGGTGCTCCTGCCCTTTATTCTGGCGGGGAACTTGTCGGGCATGCTGACCCATGCTTACTTGAATACCACGGAACAGTATCCCTATTCTACCTACAATGCCGCTAACCTCTGGATGTTCCTAGTGGGGAATACCAGCAGGGATACGTTGCCCTTGCTGGGACTTTCCGGCGATGGAATCGGTTTCCTGCTTGCTCCTACCTGGCTTGGAAAGATTCTCTTTGTGGTGGTATCTGCATATATCCTGAAGTGCGCCCTCTTTGCCAAGTCCCTCCGTAGAACTTTTGAATTGGCTTCCTGGAATGCATTTGCTTTCTTCCTGCTGCTGCCGGGCATGCACGAACGCTACCTGATTTATGCCGTACCTTTTGTTTGCGTATGGATGATTCTGGACATGAAGAAATCCTGGATCTGGACCACCTTGATTACCGCCGTATGCGCCATGAACATTTCCATGATTAACGGCTTTAAGGGTGCGGATCTCTGGACTTGGGTTTCTGGAATTGCGGTAGTTGGATTTATTGCGGCCATCGTCCATAACTTTGCGCCCAAGGCATTCCCGTTTGTCATTGAAAAGCTGAAGGCGGTAACCTTCCCTCACTTTACGCCTTATGCGGTTTTGGGCCTATTCCTGTTGCCCATTCTGGGAAGTGAAATTTCTGGACTGATGCCTTTGCAGGTGGAATTGAAGGACAATCAGTTCTTCCTGACGGACTTGCGAATTGATCATTATACCCAGCAATACGGTTCGCCCCGTAAGAATCGTTCCGTGGATGGAAATACCTTGACGGTAAAGGGGCAGCAGTTTGAAAACGGCTTTGGAACTCACGCCGCTTCTGAATTGTTCTTTAGGCTTCCCGATAACGCGGAGACCCTGGAATTTGTGGTGGCCATCGATGACGAAAGTGGTGGCGGCGGTTCCGTGAAGTTTAGCGTTGAGGATGTGGACGGAAATACCTTGTGGCAGAGCGGTATGGTGTATGGCAACAAGGGCGCCCAGCGCGGTAGTGCCAATGTGAGCGGCAAGTCCATGATTATCCTGAAGGCGGATCCTGATGGAGACAATTCTTACGATCATGCAGACTGGCTGAATATCGTGGTGACCAAGAAGGAAAAGTAATGGGTAAGGTTCTTTTCTGGCTGGTGTTGCTGTTGGGTGTCTACGCACGTTTCTACATGTTCGGTTCCGTGCCGGGAGACATCAACCAGGACGAAGCTTTCGCGGGTTACAACGCCTTTACCTTGCTCCATCACGGGGCGGATTCCTATGGCTATCGCCTGCCTGTATACTTGACCGCCTGGGGTTCTGGCATGAATGCTCTGGAATCCTACTTGATGATTCCCTTTGTCGCTCTCTTTGGACTTCATGTGTGGTCTATTCGCTTGCCCATGGTGCTGGTGGGGATTCTCTCCCTGGTGGCGGTATACTTGATGGTCCGCCGCTTTTCCAATGAGAAGACTGCCATTGGCGCCATGCTGCTTCTGGCTATTTCGCCCTGGCATGTAATGCTTTCCCGCTGGGCACTGGAATCCAACCTTGCGCCGGGCTTTGTGCTGTTCGGGATGTTCTTCTTTGTGAAGGCCATGGAAAAACCGAAGCTGCTGATGGCATCCGCTGCCTTCTTTGGATTGTCCCTTTATGCTTACGCTACCATCTGGGCGGTGGTTCCCTTCATTATCTTGATGCTGGTGGCCTATGGACTGTGGACTCGTTCCGTCAAGAACAATCGCTACACCTGGATTTCCCTGGGGATACTTGTCGCTTTGGCGCTGCCCCTGCTCCTGTTCCTTCTGGTGAACAAGAATGTGATTTCCGAAATCACATTGCCTTTCTTCAGCATTCCCAAGATGGTGTATTTCCGGGATAGTGAAATTTCCTTCGAGAAGATTCCCGAGAATTTCATGAACTTCTGGAACATTCTCAAGAATCAGTCCGATGGACTTCCCTGGAATTATATGGAAGGCTTTGGCTTGTTCTATTCCTTTACGCTCCCCTTTGTTTTTGTGGGGCTGGGACTGAACTTGTTCCACGCAGTTCGTGATGTCATCGCCCGTCGCGTAGGGTTGTCTTTTTTCCTGGTGGTTTGGCTGCTGGCCGGTTTCATCATTGGCATTCTTATTAACGTGAATGTGAATCGCGTGAACCTGTTCTTCATTCCTGCCATCATTATGGCGGCTCAGGGAATTCTGCTCACCTTCAATTATATTCATCCTAAGACCATCGTGATTCCGCTGGTGGCATACCTCCTGTGTTTTGCCAATTTCGAAAGGACGTATTTCACGATTTATAAGGATCGTATTGGAAATCACTTCTGTGAAGGTGTTGGGGAGGCAATTGCTTTTGCCAAGTCCAAGATGCCTGCGGGGACCAAGATGTATGTGGACCCCAATGTGAATTACACTCGCGTGCTTTTCTACGGGCAGGTGGATCTAAATTCCTATTTGTCTACGGTGGCCTATACCAATTTCCCAAGCGCATTCCTGTATGTTCATCGCTTTGACAAGTACGAATTCACCTTTAATGAATACCAGGCGGATGGACGTTCCGTTTACCTTCTGGAAAATAAGGGAAATCGCTTGAATCTTATGGAACAGAAGGGCTATGCCGTGCAAAACTTTGGAAAATATATTGTGGCATATCCCCAGTAAGTACTCTTAAATACTGAAATTTCATATATTGACGGGCAGAAAAGTTTAAAAGATTTGAATATGCGTTTATCTAGTTCAAAAGTTTTTGTTGCAGTGTTGATGGTGGCCGTGGCCGCTTTTGCACGCCCCATTAACGATGGCAATAAGCTGTTTGCTGCGGGCGACTACGCCGGCGCTCTCGAAAAGTATATGAAGGCCCGCGAGGCTGAACCTGCGGAACCTATTCTATTTTACAACATCGGTACTTGCCAATACAAGCTTGGTAATTATGACGAGGCCAAGAAGGAATTGGAAAGTGCAGTCCGCATGCCGGATAAGAAACTGGCTGCAAAGGCTGCCTATAATTTAGCCAATACCCATTTCCGCGTGGGTGAAAAAGCCAGTGAGCCTAGTGAACGTATTGCGGCGTGGCGTGAATCCGTTGCCTATCTGAAAAAGGCAATCGACTTGAATGAGGATTTTGAAAACGCCAAGAAGAATGTTGAAATTGTTCAGCGCAAGTTGAAGGAAGAAATTGACAAGCAGAAGGAAAATCAGGACAAGAACCAGGATCAGGAAAATGATCAGAAGCAGCCGCCTTTAAGTGAAAAGGCCAAGGAAGCTCTGGCTCGCGCTCTCCAGCTTTCCAAGGATGGCAAGTATGAAGATGCCAAGGCCCTTCTGGAAAACATCATCGCCGAAGATGAAACTGCAGGTCAGCTCAGCTCTTACGTGCAGCGTATAGATGATGTCATTGAAATTAAGGCAGGTCGTAAGCCTAAGGCAAAGATTGACGCCAGCAACACCGATAACGATCTGGAGGTAATCTAATGAGAATGCTTCCGCGTGTACTTTTCGGATTGGTTCTGTGTGCCGGTGCGGCTTTTGCTGCTCCGAAGTCCGCTAGCGCTTACTATAGCGATGCTGCTTTCCAGTACATCGAAAATCGCTTGCCCACCGCAGAGATTACCTGTAATGAAGGCCTTCAGTATTATCCTAACGATCAGAAACTGCAGATGCTTCTAGATCGCATTAAGGAAGCGAAGGACGAACAGAAGAACGAAAATAAGAAGAACGATCCTAAGAATGATCAGAACAACGATCAAAACCAGGATCAGAATCAAGATCAAAATCAGGACCAGAACAAGGATAACCAGGATCAGAATAAGGACCAGCAGGATCAAAACCAGCAGGACCAGAATTCTGGCGAATCCAGTTCCAGCCAGGGCAACAATCAGAGCTCCGATTCCAACGGTGGCCAGGATCAGCAGCCTCAGCCCGAACAGCCGCAGGATCAGTCCAGCGACAGCCAGGGTGGGGAAGACCAGCAGCCTGAAGAAACTCCCGCTATGATGAGTCCCGAGGATGCGGCCCAGATGTTGAAGGATTTCGATGAGCAGAACGGCGAACGCAAACCCTGGAAACCCATCCGCGGCCAGAGACGCCCTGAAAAAGACTGGTAAGGCGAGCGTCGCGCCGGAAAATTTACATAAGTAAAATATTGAGCGAGATCCTAAAAAGGGTCTCGTTTTTATTTAGATTAAGGGGGATATGAGGACGAATTTTTTTAGTGCAATTTGCTTGCTGATGGGAATGACTTTAGCCTTTATTGGTTGCGGTTCTGACAATTCTTCTAATGCAACGGATGTGCCTATAAGTTCGTCGAGTATTGTCGCGATGTCCTCCAGCGATGTTACGGAGGCTTCCTCGGAGTCTAAGGAATCCGACGCTTGGTATTTCGACGATGCGGATGGGAATTGCAGCAATTGCGATAGCTATACGGCTCAGGATCCCGTCCTGACGGATATTGGCGGGAAGGGCTCCATTACAACCTACGGTAGCATTACTGCTAAGGAAACAAGCCTGGGAGGCGCCTGCAATTATGGCCAGACAAACATTCAATATTATGCTGCCATCCATGTGAATGTTTCCAGCGGGGACGATCAGGGTCCTTGGAACGGGGGCCTTGCCTGCGGAGGCTGCGTTCGCGTAAAGGCTCAGACGCCTGATGGCTGGAAACGTGTGACGGTTCGCATTACGGACCGTTGTCCCGATGAAAGTTGCGGTGTAGACCTTGGCGGTGCACCAGCCAGCGATATCATGGGCATTCAGGTGGGCCGCTACTACGGCGAATGGGAATTCGTATCCTGCGAAGGCGTTGAAGGCGTGTGGGGAGACTCCACTAGCATTTGGATTAAGGAAGGTGCCAGCACTTACTGGAGCATCATTCAAGTGCGTAACCCCAAGGATGCGGTAACCAACATTTCCATCGGTAACGAAAATCTGGAATTTGTGGTGGGGACGGAAAATTTCTGGAAAGTTCCCGTAGAAGTCCTCCAGTCAGATGACGTGGTGAACGTAGAAGTCTCCTATCGCAGCGGCACTCCCGATGTATGGAAAATCCCTGGCTCTGCCTTCTCGAAGGAAGAAGCCAATTATTACCTGTACGATTATCGGGATTAGTTAATAAAAAATTTCTTGCTTTTTTATTTGTCTTGAAGTTCTTTGAACTTGATGATGCTGGCTTGGTAAGCAAGGATGATAGCGATGCCGCAAAAATCGCTGAGGATAACGAAATGTCTCTTGAAGATGTTTTGAAAATCCAGAAATCCATTGCGAATTGATGACACCTGTGTGACAACAGGAATATCTATATTGTTCCTGTGGGTCCCAAAAATCGTACATTCATTGCCATTGACTTGAAATCCTTTTTTGCCTCCGTGGAATGTGTTCTGCGGGGGCTTGACCCGCTAAAGACGAACCTTGTGGTGGCTGATGAATCTCGAACCGAAAAGACGATTTGTCTTGCGGTAACGCCTTCATTAAAAGCTTACGGGATTCCCGGTCGCGCCCGCCTTTTTGAAGTGAACCAGAAGGTGGCTGAAGTCAAACAGCGTACAGACAAGACCATTGAATTTATTATAGCTCCGCCCCAGATGGCGAAATACGTGGAGTATTCCACCCGCATCTACAATGTATACTTGAAGTACGTGAGCCACGATGATATTCATGTGTATTCCATCGATGAATGTTTTATTGACGTGACCCGCTACTTGTCTATGTACAAGAAGACTCCTCGGGAATTGGCAAAGACCATGATCCAGGATGTTTTTGAAACCACTGGAATCACCGCTACTGCGGGCATTGGCACCAATTTGTATTTGTGCAAAATCGCTATGGACATTATGGCAAAGCATGTGCCCGCCGATGCAGATGGAGTCCGCATTGCGGAGCTGGACGAAATGAGCTATCGCAAAAACTTGTGGAGCCATCAGCCTCTTACCAGTTTCTGGCAGGTGGGCCGCGGGATTGCGGAGCGCCTGGCGACTTGCAGGTTGAACGATGGACGCGGTATTCTCACTATGGGTGATTTGGCTCGTGTGAGCATCAAGCGCCCGGATGAACTTTACAAGATGTTTGGCATCAATGCGGAAATCTTGATTGATCACGCCTGGGGCTATGAACCTTGTACCATTGCGGAAATCAAAAAATACAAGCCGAAATCCAACAGCATTGGCAGTGGACAAGTTTTACAGCATGCTTACGACTGGAATAAGGCCCGCATTGTTGTTCGTGAAATGGTGGACTCCTTGGTCATTGATCTCATTGACAAGAGCCTTGTGACCAACGGCATTACGTTGCACCTGGGTTACGACCGCGAGAACATTGATAAGGGAATTTATCACGGCGAAGTGGTGGTGGATCCCTATGGACGCACTTTGCCCAAGCCTGCCCACGGAACGGCGGCGCTGGGACGCTACACCAGCTCCCTGACGGTGATTGCGGATGCGGTGATGAAACTGTTTGATCGCATTACCCAGAAGGATTTGACTTTCAAGCGATTAAACATTGTCGCCAATGATGTGCTGGACGCCAGTTACGACCAGCCCGATATTTTTACGGACGTCCAGAAGGAAGAGCGAGAAAAGAAAAGACTGAAGGCTGAAATCCTTATTAAGAAACGTTTCGGCAAGAATGCCATCATTAAGGGGATGGACCTGCAGGAAGGCGCTACGACTGTGGAACGCAACGGACAGATTGGAGGTCATCGTGCCTAGCTTCAATTACGATGACATAATCAATTTGCCCTACCCGCGAAACGATTGGAACTTCTTGATTAAACATCCTAGAATGTCTATCGAGAATCGTGCGAAAATCTTCTCGCCTTTTGCGGCCCTTCGCGGTCATAGCGATGCCATTGAGGAAACTGCCGAAAAGAAACTGACTATCCGTCAGGATGAACTGATGGAAGATTCCCGCCTGGAATTGGATGAAACGCTGGGGACTTTAGCTGAACGTTTAGAACAGGGCGAACATCCCGTAGTGAAAGTCACCTACTTCGTGCAGGATCGTGTCTTGGCTGCTGGCGTAGGAACTTATCAGGATGTGGAAGGTGCCGTAGCAAAGTTAGACGCTCTGGCCCAAACCATTCAAATCGTAGACCGCGTGATTGCTCTTGCTGATGTGAAAAGTTTGTCTCTGATGTGAATGTCTAGATTCCCGCTTTCGCGGGAATGACGAACGGGCGATGGGGCTACAGGGGCAAAGCTCCCTTACCCCATGGATTTCGTCACGTTCTTGGTGGCGAGAACGATCTTGTCCGGGTCGGATTTCAAACGGTAGAAATAGAATTGACTGTAACTAACGTCCTTGGTATTATGGAACTCGGGAGTGGTTCTAAATAGGATGGAACATTCGTTCTTTTCCTGGAGTTTTTTCTTAATGTTGTCAAATTCCAGGAAGGCATTGACTCTAGCCTTGTCTTCTGCTACGACGTACTTCTGGACGAACCACTTGACGACTGCTCCATAATCCAACATTTTCATGGCGGTGGTGATGGAATCCAGTAGGCTCAGGTTCTTGTACAGCAAAAGTTTGTGGGTAGAAATTTCGATACGGCAGATCATGCTGTAGTTCTTGCTCAAACCTTCGATGATCTGATGTTCGATGAGCAAGTCCTGATGCTGCTCCAGCTTGTCGGCGCGGTTGCGGTCCACGCTTTCCAGGATGAATAGTGCCTTGGAGGGCTTGCCGTCCAGAGTTTCAATAATCTTGAAGGTAGCCTGATGCCAACGCCCGCGGAGGTTCTTGTATTCGCAAACCAGTGTCTGGTTCTTTAAAAACTCTCGACTGAGGTGCTCGATGCTGAAGAAATTTATTACCAGTTCCTGGTAGTCGGGATCCACCATGGGAATCATTTCCTCGATCATGGTGGAATAATTTTCTGCAGTGGGGTAGTGACCTGTCCCTGCAATGGATTTCAGCACACGGTAGCTGTTATGCAGCAAGTCGATGGTGGACATCACTGCGTAGGAATTGGAAAGGGTCTGCAGGATAGCGTCGATTTCGCGCTTGTAGTTCAGTTCCGCAATGCCGCGCTTGTATTCAGGATGTTGCTCGTAGAACTTTTCCTTGCTATCGTACATGTGGGTTTCCGCATCTCGGGCCACATCTTCGATATGCATGGGATGTTCACTCCAGGCGTAACCGATGGATGCCTGGGGTACGGCCTCCTGATTCAGGATGGCTGCGAAGTTATCGCTCATGAAGCCAACGGTTTCTCGGGAGATGTTCTGGAATACAATGAGGAATTCGTCACCGCTGATTCGATAGATGGAATCTTTCTGGAAGTTGTCCACCAACTTGCGGGTGAAACTGCGGAGGAATTCGTTACCAGCGGCGTGTCCGCGGGTGTCGTTCACCAGCTTTAGACCGTTGAGGTCCGCGAAGATGACCGCCACGGAAGACTTGTTGTCATTGGCGGCAAAACTCCGACACAGGGTCTGGTAAGAGTAATAGTTGTTTAGACCTGTCAGGGTATCGAATTTGCAGAAATGTTCCAGTTCACGCTGGACTTCCATTTCGTGAACGTAGGAATCGTGGATGTCCTGCACATAGAGCCAAACTTTCTGGCATTCTTTTGTGAAATCCTTGTCGGGAAGAATTTCCATGAATACCCAACGATAAACCCCATCGGTTTTTCTGCGGTAACGGAGCCTAAAGCGGTCGTTTTCGTTGAAATGCCTGCGGAGACTGTCCAGTTGCAGTTTTGTTCTGTAAATGTTGACGTCGCCTTCGTAAACGCAGCCCCTGTCGGCGAAGTTCGTGATCCACTTGGAAAAACACTTGACCTCGCTTACCTGCTCCATTTCGTCAGAGCGCACCTTGATCGTTTCGTAAGTATCATCTGTCAAGTTGACCCTAAGAATCTTATGATAGGTCTTGGAGATGACATCGATGGCTTGTGAAATGATGGCGGACTGACTCATAATGTTTAATATAATGTTTTTTGATGAGTTTTACTAACTTTGTTGCGTAAAGGGTGTCAAACATGGTGCAAAATTCTCAACAGTCCATTCGAAATATCGCCATTCTTGCCCACGTCGATGCGGGTAAGACAACTTTGTCTGAACGAATACTGTTTGCATCCGGTGAAGTTCGCCGCCCGGGTAAGGTGGAAGAGGGCCTTGCCACCATGGACTATATGCCCGAGGAAAAGGAACGTGGCATTACCATCGAAAGTGGCGTTGCCCATTTTGAATGGAAGAACACCTGGTTTAATTTTATTGACACTCCGGGCCATGTGGATTTTGGCGCCGAAGTGGATATGGCCTTGACCGCCGTAGAGGGAGCTGTCCTGGTGGTCAGTGCTGCTAGTGGCGTGGAAACCCAGACGGTTGCTGCATTTAAGAAATTGCGTGAAGCGGGTGTACGTACGATCCTCTTCATTAACAAGCTGGACAATCCCGACTATTCCTTGGACGAAGCTCTCATTAACGTGGAAGAAGTTCTAGGCGTGCGGCCTGTCCTCATGACCATCCCCGAGTATCAGGACGGAAAAATGAGCGGCGTGCTGGATGTGCTTAGTAAATCCAGGCTGATCCATTCTGACGGGGGCCAGGAAGAAGTGGATGGTTCGGCTGGCTCTGAACGCAGTGGAAAATCCAGCGCCGAGGGGTTGCTGGATAAGTACTACGCCGAAGCTGTGGAATCTGCCAGCAATTTTGATGACGAAATTTTGGAACTGGCCATGGAAGGGAAGACGGTTGCGCCTAAGATCCTTTTGCGTGGTTTGAAGAAATTGGCCCAGAGTGATGATTACGCCTTGTGTTATGCAGGCTCCGCTATGGCGGGCTTTGGTGTTCGCAGTCTCTTGACCGCTCTTTCCTTTTTCTTGCCGGAAGTTCCAAGGTTTAGTGAGAATGAATTAGGTCAGGTCATTCGTCTGCGTCATTTCAAGGGCGTGGGGGAAATTTCCCTGTTCCGCGCTCATTGCCATATGGAACGTAAGGAATGGCCGGCTGGTTTTGAGTTTTCCCGCCTGAAGGCCAACCTGCTTTTGCCTGTGGAAGAAATTCGTGCAGGCGATATTTACGCGGTCCGTACCCCGATGGAAACGGAATTGGGCCAAGTCATTTTGAAGGATGGCACGGCAAGTGGCTCGACAAACTCGCCAACCTTGCGGGATCACTACCAGCCGCTGTTGCAGACCCGCGTGGAATGTCTGAGTATGGACGACTATCCTCATGTGGAACGCAGTCTGGCTACCTTATCCCGCATGGACCCGTCCTTCCGTGTACAGCACGATGAAGATGGCGGCTTCTGGTACTTGCATACGGTGGGGGAGGTTCAGCTGGATGTGTTGCTGGCTCGCCTCAAACGTGAATTTGGCTGTGAAGTCCAGGCGGGTGCTCCGGAGGTCCGCTGGCAGGAACGCCTGAGTCAGGCGGTGGGACCGGTGGAAAACTCCTTCCAGCTGGGACCCCATAAGATTTCAATCAAGTTGTCCGCATCGCCGATTGAAGCTGGCGTGGTGGAAAATGCCGCAGAACTTCCCCAGAATCATGATATTCGCCTGACGGCGGAATTCCTGGAAAATGCTCCCCGCGAGATTCTTGCAGGTGTCCGTTCCGCCTTGCTGGAAACTGCAGAAATTGGCGTGCTGGGAAAGGGGCCCTTAGTTGGAATCCGTTTTGAAGTTCTTGAATTCAGTTGGACCGAGGGCGCCTTGCCTCCCATGATCAAGAAGTGTTGTGCCGATGCAGTGAACAAGCTGATCAAGCCTGCTGATGTTACGGCTTACGAACCCATTATGGAACTGTCCCTGGAATGTCCCGTGAATTTTGCGGGAGTCATTACGGGAGACATTCAGTCCCGCGATGGTAAGGTGAAGGAAATTGGCGGCGATGGCCGAACTCATTTCCTGAAGGCGGATATTCCCCTGCAGAAAATTTTTGGATATGCTACCAATGTGCGTAGCATCAGCAAGGGGACGGCGCTGTATAGCCTTAAACTACTAGGGTATCGAAAAGCAAACGGCTAGACCCTTCGGCTTCGCTCAGGGTGACGTACGAAGAATTGCTCAGGGTGGCGTCGGGTTTAGTTTCGGGCCATGCGGGCGCGGCGTCTGAAGTGCTCGATGAGCGGGGCCACTGTATCCTTGAAATCGTCCTTCGTTTCTACGCGGACAAAGTCAATAGACATACGCTGGAATAATTCCTTCACAGCTTTTCCCTGACGTTTAGCCTCGCGAGCGAATGCTTCGCGGAAAGCCACATCCCCTGTGTCAATGAGCAGGGTTTCTCCTGTTTCAGGATCTTCCAACTCTACGAGGCCTGCGGGAGGCAATTCCATTTCGCGGGGGTCCACTACGGAAACTGCCAGAACGTCGTGACGCTTGCGGAGGATCTTGAAGGCGTTTTCGAAGCCTTCGTCCAGGAAGTCGCTCATGACCACTACCACAGCCTTGCGGTTCAAAATCTTACCGGCGTATTCCAATGCCACCTGGGTATTGGTACCGTGATGTTGGGGCTTGAAGTAAAGAATTTCACGAATGAGGCGCAGCACATGCTTGCGGCCCTTTTCGGGAGGGATAAAAAGTTCAACCTGGTCCGTATAGATGAGCAGGCCCACCTTGTCGTTGTTCTTGATAGCTGCAAAAGCCAGAAGTGCGGTGAGGGTCGCCATGACTTCGCCCTTCATCTGCTTGCCGCTACCGAATTCGGAACTGCTGGAGGCGTCCACCATCAAGAGCATGGTCATTTCACGTTCTTCGATGAACTTCTTTACGTAGGGGGTGCCTGTACGGGCGGTTACGTTCCAGTCGATGGTGCGGACGTCGTCGCCGGGCATGTATTCGCGAACTTCGCTGAATTCCATACCATTTCCCTTGAAGGAACTGTGGTAGGCACCGGTCATAACGGTGTCCAGCGTTCCTCGAACGGAAAGCTCAATGCGGCTGACGGTCTTTAAAACTTCTTTATCAAGCATTTTTATCTCTTTTCGGGGAGTAATATATAAAAATTCGCTTTTCAAGAAAAATCGTTCTTTTCGAAAAATTATTTGACAATTGGACTGTAAAGGCCGATAAAATGTTTGAAGAGGTTTTTTACATGTTTAGACAGAAACGAGATAATCTAGTCGAGATTTTTGAAGACACGATGGCTATGATTCAGGAAAATGTGGCCTTGAAGAAGGTGGTGCAGTCTTCTCTGCAAGGGGCAAAACTGTATCCGGAGGGGATTGAAATTCCCGACTCCGAAAGCGAAGGCGGTTCCGATCCCCAGCTCGGCCTGGAAACAGCGCCTGAGGTAACGGTTACCGGCCATCGTACATTCGAGGCTGCTCAGAAACTCTTGGCTAAGTATCCCGGCAAGCGTGTGGCCGTATTGAATTTTGCGTCTGCCACCAATCCAGGCGGCGGTGTGGAAGATGGCGCCTTCGCTCAGGAAGAATGCCTGTGCCGTTGTTCCACCCTCTATCCTGTGCTGTGCAAGGATGAATTCATTCAGAACTATTACCGATTCCATCGTAGACGCAGTGATCATTTCTACACGGATGCCTGCATCTATGCCCCCGACGTAGCGATCATCAAGAGTGATGTGGAAGAGCCGAAACGATTGCCCAAGAAGGATTGGAAGACGGTGGATGTAATTACCTGTGCCGCTCCCAACCTGTGGTTTGATCCCAAGGGCTTAAGCGATGAGGACCAGTTACGAATTCACCTGAAGCGCGGTGAGCGAATTTTCCAGGTGGCAAGGGCAAACCATGTGGATGTTCTCGTGCTGGGAGCTTTTGGCTGTGGCGCTTTCCGAAATAATCCCAAGGTGGTTGCACAGGCTTACCGCCAGCTGGTGGAAAAGTACGGCAAGTACTTTACTGCCATCGAGTTTGCAGTATACTGCAGTCCTTATCATGGCACTGACAATCTGGATGCCTTTAAGGCTGCCTTTCAGTAAAATTCTCCGATCCGCGTGTGTGTAGTGTTGTGTAACGTGGAAGGGCCGTCAGGGAGAATCTCCCTGGCGGTTTTTTGTTTTCGAAAAAGTGTATATTAACTGCGAAAAAAGAAGGTAAAAATGAAAGAAGAAAAAGTTTATGAAGGCGAAGTCCATGACATGAAGGACATGGAGCGCAACCAGCGTGAAGGCCGTAAAGAACGTGGTGAGGATTTCGACCGTCGCGGTTCCGGCCAAATACAGAAAGGAGCCGCTCCTATCTGGAAAGCTCTTTCTGTTGTTATCGCCATGCTTGCGCTAGCCTACGATGTATCTCCAATTGACGCTGTCCCCGATGGAATTCCCGTTTTGGGATGGTTGGATGATGTGGGCATTACCCTTGTGGCGGCCCTGAATGCCTACCAGCAGTTTGCCGCAAACCAAGACGCTCTCCTGGTAAAGCTTGCCAAGTATGTCAAGTGGTTGTTGGTGGCGTTGGTACTTCTGGCTGGAGTAGCCATTGGCGGGCTCATCACGTTGATCGTGCATCTGGTGACTCAGGGATAAATGAACGAAAAAAGACCTCGCGGAAAAATCCCGCGGGGTCCTTTTTGCTTTAGGAGGTTATAGGGTTAAAATCCCATGGAACGGCCGGCGTGGCTGTCCTTGTTGCGCAGCTCCTTGCGGAGTTCCGCTTCGATGCGTTCCGGAGTCTTGCTACTTGCGGGGAAGTAACGCAGGCGGCCGTTGACGGCGTTGAAGTCTCCGGGAGTGAGCATGGGCAGGTTGGCTACAGAGTCGGGGCAGAAGGTATCCGGGAAGAATACATTCCATATGTGGCGTACACCAGTGGGCTTCAGGTAGTCAAATCCCAGCTTGAGAGCGAAACGACGGGAACTTGCAGGATCCAGGTTCTTCTCGAAGTTGGTTGCCGCGATGAAGATTCCCTTGAAGTTTTCCATCTGGGTCAAGAGTTCATTGACCTTAGAGACTTCGTGATTCTGGAACGCTCCCGCGCGATTGTTCAGGAAGCTGTCCGCTTCGTCGAAGAACAGGATGGACTTGGTGCGATTGGCTTCCTCGAAGGCTGCAGCAATCTGGGCTTCCGTCTGGCCCACGAACATTCCCAGCAGGTCGCTGGCGCGCTTGATAATGAGGTTGCGTCCCAGGCTGCGAGCCAGATGGCGGACGAACTCGGTCTTGCCGGTACCCGGAGGGCCGTACAGCAGGATGTTCAGAGAGTTGGGAGCATCGTCTTCTTCCAGGGCGCTCCAGACCTGATCGTAATTGCGGACTACTTCCATAATTTCGCTGGTAGAACCTTCGATGTTGAGACCTTCCAGCGAGTAGCTGGGGGCGTGACTTTCCACTTCCTTCAGGTTGCCGTTCTTGATACCCATCAGGCGGGTGTGTGCCTTCAGGAGGCGGGCCATGGTCTTGTAATTTTCCTGAGGGGTGGTGGCGCCACATTCCAGCAGCTGCTTGGCGTGCTGCAGGGCGAGAGTGAGGCCACCTGCCATGGCGGGATATTCCACCACGATCTTCAGCTTTTCTTCTTCCGTCAGGAAGTCGGCCGCATCCTGAGTTTTCAGGACGGAGTTGAGAACACTCAAGCGTTCGTCCTTTGCCAGGGGCCTAAATGCCATGGAGAAGTCAAAGCGGCGGCGGGTACTGTCTTCCACATACTGCATGCTGTTGGAAATCCAGATGACCGGAGTCTTCAGGGATTCAAAGAACTTGTTCAGGATACCCTTTTCGGCGCCGTTCAACACAAGGTCTGCTTCATCCACAAGAATCAGACCAGGATTCTTTTCGCAATGCCAGTCGGCAAGAGTGATGGCGCGAAGACGGTACTGCAATACGGACATATTGCGATTTTCGTAACGACGGGCCATGGGGAAACGGCCGCCAGAATTGGTGTCTTCGTCCATGTCGATGCTGATTTCCCAAAGGGGAACGTTCAGTTCCTTAGCCACAGCCTTGGCAAGTTCCGTCTTGCCCGTGCCGGGGACGCCATAAAGCAGGATGTTCAGGGGCGTATCATGATGGTGGTTCTTCAGCATGGTAAGCATCAGCTTTGCATCGGGATTCTTGCCCTGAAGCTGCTGGAAATCTACGGTAGGATCGGGGGCCTGCTTGAAGGCCTTCATCTGGGTGCCATCGCTGAAACCGCTGAGGAAACGTGCCACTTCCTGGGGAATGTCCAACTGGTCATCTACCAGGTTCAAACGCTTGAGGGAACTGTTCTTGCCCATCAATTCGCCCAGTTCATCCAGAGAAAAACCGGTGGCGCGGGAAATGTTTGCCAAGCTGTTCAAGTTGGTGTCGTTATCGCGGAAGCGATGGTGGCGCAAAAAGCTACGCTGGGACTCTTCTACTTCCAGGTCCGGGCTTTCGCGAAGCCACAGGTAAAGGAGCAGTTCCAGCTCGTCATCCTTAAGACGGTACGTTTCCTTAACGCGAAGAACGCGCTTGAAAGAAGGGTCGTCTTCGGGAATGCCTGCAGAAATGGTCTTGTTGATGTAGGTCATGAAATAATCGCTGGCAATGCGCTGCAATTCCTGATACAGGTGCGGGGCCATGTCATCGGAATCGGTATTATTAATGACCTTGATCAAGTTACTTGCGGCAGACTGCTTGCAGTTCGGTTTTGCCTCTTCGATGTAGCGGTTGACGGCGCGGAGAAAGCGGGGGTTGCAAACATCGGAACGCATTTCCGGTTCTTCGTCGAAATTGTTGTTGGTGAAATTTTCGCAAATTTCCTGGATTTCTTCGTCGTTAATCTGCGGAATCCCTTCTTCGGTTCCGTTTAAATTCTGGCTCTTGTTCTTCTTGGCGCGCTTCTTCTTGGGACGTGCATAGAAACGGAACTTCTTGACCACCTCGTTCACGAAAGCCATGGTGTGGTCTTCGTCCATGAGGCGGACGGCCACGTCGCGGTTGACGCATTCCGGATTCTTGATGAGAATACGTGCCCAGTATTCCAGAATCTTGAGGGTGGAAAAGGTCATGCCACTCTGCTGAGGCTTAATTTGAGAATAAAGATCCAACTTTTTGGAGATGTTTTTGAAATATGTATTCATATAACCCTAAATGTTGACCGGCGGACCGGTTTTTAAGGGAGTTCCCCTCCCTAAACATTTTATCGTCTTGAAAAATCAAAATGTCAAAGGAAAAAGTGAAAAGATATTTGAGGGGGCCGTGAGAGTTACTAAATTGTGGATATGCAGAAAATTGATACTTGGTATAAGGCACAGGGCTATTGCTCTGAAGAAGAATTTGAAATTGCAAGCTACTTGCTTTTTGAAGCTGGCGTTGCAACCTTGGAAGAATTGGACCCCGCAGAATCTGGCCGCACGGATTTTTGTTTCTACACCGGAGACAAGGAAGAACGTGACCGTATCGTGGCTCAGTTCCCCCAGTATCATTTTACCGTCGAAGAAGAAGCTGCCAAGGATTGGGACAAATGGTGGCGCGATCGCGCTCAGCCCGTTGCTGTGAGCCCCCGCCTGGTGGTTCGCCCCCCTTGGGTGGAATACACTCCGGAAGATCCCAAGACTGTTGTTTTGGAACTGGAAGCAAAGACTGCATTTGGTACCGGTGAACACGACACCACTAGCAGCTGCGCTCACTTGATGGAATCTGTGGATTTTGAAGGTAAGACTGTTCTTGATATTGGTACAGGTACCGGAATTCTTGCCATGTTTGCTCGCCGTATGGGCGCTCGCCTTGCGGTCGGTACCGAAATCGACCCTCTGGCCATTCCCTGCATTGCGGAAAACTTTGAACGTAACGGTTTTGATGCCAGCGATTGCGTTCTGGGATTCCTGGATTCCTTCAAGGACGGCACGAAGTTTGACGTCATTCTCTGTAACATGATCCGCAGTGAACTGTGGCCTATGCGCGATGACATGGAAGACCTGCTGGCTCCCGGTGGTTACATCATTATTTCTGGCCAGCTCCTCACCGAAAAGGAATACATCCTGAAATGGTTTGAAGAAGCCGGCTTCTCCGTCACGCAGGAAAGAACCTCTGGTGAGTGGTGGAGCGTTCTTGCAAAGAACGCGTAGGCACGAACCCCGGTGACAAATGCGTAAGGTGAGAGTCGCGGCCGAGCTTGCTCGGACATGACCGAGCCTAGCATTTGGTAATCGAGCGAAGCTCGATTACAATGGTGGAGCGTTCTTGCAAAGAACGCTAACTAAGTTCCCCGAGCCTGCCGAGGGGTGCTTCGGCAAGCTCAGCAATCTTGATGTAAAAAAAGACCTGCAGAAATGAATCTGCAGGTCCTTTTCGGTTTTTGGTGGGGTTTGATGTGTTAATGTCTTTAGTTCACGTTGACGCTTCTTGCTTCCTGGTAGCTGCCCGAGGTGACCTTTACGATGTAGGTTCCCTTCGGCAATCCCAGCTTATTTAAGTCAATCACTTTGCTATGGTTTCCTGCGGATTCAATACCGCTGATGCTTACGTCCAGTAGTGCGCCGGAGGGATTGAACAGGCTTACTTTCACATTGTCGTTGCGATCCAGTCTGTAGTTGACGGTAAGTTTTCCGCGATGGTTGATGACACTCATGTGGTTTGCAAGTCCTGTGAGGCCGTACATCATTGCAAGAGTGCTTTCGGTAGCTTCGTTGCCGATTTCGTTGGTTACGTTCACTGCCAGGTTAAAGAGGACTGTCTTTCCGTTGTAGCTTAAACCTATCTGAGCATTGAACTTGTCCCCGTTGCTTGCGCGGTTGGGGTAATGTCCAATCTTGATGGTTTCGCTGTTCAAGTCCATTTCCGCGAAGATGTAGGAATCGTCATCGGACCAGTTGGCAACAGTGCCGTCCTTTGCAAACCAGTGACCCGGTGCGGTTGCGGTAGAGGTTGTATTTGCGGTTCCGTTATCCATGGCGAAGTAGGTGGCGTTAGAAAGGGTTGCTGTTGTCAGGCCCAGAGCTGCAGCCACGGCGCTTGCGTCGAAGTTCACAGCCACGCTTGCGTAATTGTCGTCAATAGGCAGGGTGGCGTTGAGAGAGAGTTCCGTTGCATTACCTGTAGAGACGGTGGTCGTCTTTTCTGAAGAGCTGGAGGAAGTTGCCTTCACGGAGGAACTGGAGGAGGCCGGAGTTGCAGAACTGCTGGAAGTGTTGCCGGTGGTGGTTCCGCTGGGCAGGCTGCTCCAGTCGTATGTTAGCTTGAAATCGTTATAGTACTTCACGTTGGAAGCGCCTGCACCGCTTAAGCCTTCTTCAAGTTTCAGCTTGTAGTTGAAATGCTTGGTGCGGATGTTTTCGTTTCCAGTGAACTTGTAATCGGTATTGACGATCACTGCGAAGACCATCTGGTTGCCACTGGTGCTGGAGGGAGTCTTGTCCAGTCGCAAGGTGACGGTACCTTCGCCGGTAATAGGTTCGCTATAGACGGGGGTGCCGTCTGTAGCGCGATAGCACAGCAAGTAGTTCATGTTGGTGTTGTTGGAATTGCTGCCCACCGGATAGAATGTGACGGAGACCTGCTTTGCGCCGCTCTGCACCTTCAGAGGAACAACGTTACTGCCGGACCAGCCCGGAGTGGTTGCTTCGTCGGGGATGATGTATTCGCCGCTTGTAGTCATGGTCTGGTAAGGAGTCATGGTCCAGGAATTACGGATGCCACCGTTGTCCCAGTAGTACTGTTCTTCGTAAGCGTCGCCACCGAAATTCTGGTTGATCAGATTCTTCATTTCGTTGGACCATTCCTTCATATCCAGCATAGCCATCTTGGCGCGAAATTCAGTGATGAGTCTACGAACGCCTGCATCTCCCAGGCCCTTGTCCAGGCCGTAAGTTTCCAGCAGGTAGGTGGTGTTGCCGTAAGCGTTTCCGTAAATCCAGCGGACTGCGCCTGTACCGAGCCATGTTCCGATGAAGGTGGGGAAGATGTTGCTGTACTGGGCGCCGCCAAGGAGGTTACGCTGATTCTTGCCGGTAACGCCCTGTGCGCCGGGGCCGCCGAAGGTGCCGTCAATGAGCCAGCCGGAATAGCATTCAATGGGCATGAAGGGGGCCATCAGGGTGGCTGCATTCAAGAATCCCATGCCGCTATAAACCGCATTGCGATGGCTGAACATATCCTGCTGAATCCAGGTGTTGCCTGCTTCCTGGAACCAATGTGCGTCCTTTGCACCAGGGTACCCGTTGGTCATGGAATGGATGCCTTCGTGAACCATGGCGTCCATCTGGGATTTGCGATCTGCGTAGGGGCAGCTAGTGTTGAAACTGTAAAGCGGGTAGAAACTTGCGGCCACAGCGGTGTAGCCTGCCACCCATGTCTGCCAGCCGCCGGTGGTATCCGTCTTATCGCCGCCAGCGCAGGTGCCGGAACCGTAATAATATACAGCACTGTACTTGCCGTCCTGTGCCTGTGCGTCAGGTGCCCAGCCCAAGGTGTTGTACAGATATTCAAAATCCGTGTCGTACTTTTTCAGGATGGAGTCGATAGTCACGTCCGTAATGCGGGAGTCGCGATCCTTGCCCCAGTAAAAAGCCCACCACTTGCCTGCTTTCTTTCCGGTAACACCGTCACAGGTATTGTTGAATTCGGTGGGAGGAGTCAAATCCATCCCGCCAAGAACCGTCTTGGTGTCATAATCCAAGTCCGAACGGTAACCAGGCCACTGATAGGCGTCACCATTTGCTGCTACTGCGGTGCCGAACAAGGCCGCAAGTGTTGCAGCGGAAACCAATCCAAAACACATTTTTCCCATAAAACGCTCCAAAAAAGATGTTTCTGTGTAAGAAATATCTTTTATTTTGGAATATTCCTAGGAAAACTTGCTTTATCTATGTGGTTTTCGTGTTGTAGGTGTGTAAAAATTATTCCGTAAATGGGGTGTCTTGTAATAAAAAACTCTCCCGAACGGGAGAGCTCTTGAAACTATCTGCCGGGGCGGCGTCTGGAACTGAACTGTACCGGCGAATCGTTTCGCTTTTGCTGCGGTTTGTTCATGTTGCTATTGCGGTTGCCCTGGGGCACGTTTCCGCGACGATCGCTGTGGAAACTGCGACCGTTCCCGTTCGTCATCCCCGACCCGATCGGGGATCTAGCATCACGTCGGCTTTCAAAACGGTTGTCGTCGCGGCGACCTTCACGGCGTTGGGCATCTCTTAACTCGTGCTTTGGCGTCCAGGTCTTGTCGCCAAATTCAGCCTGACGGCGTTCACGGCGGGAAGAATTTTCCCAGCGGCCCTTTTCGCCAGACTTCTGCGGGACAATGGACATGACACTGCGTTCGGCGCGCATCTGCAAGTCCTTCTCGCGGAATTCCGGATTCTCTTCACGTTCCTTGCTGGGGCTGTACGTCTTTCCTTCTGCAATGGCGCTTCTGCTCAGAAGCAGACGGCTGATCTTGCCCAGCTTCAAGCGCTCCAAGGTGGCGCGAATCTGCGGGCGGTTCTCGGGAATATACCAGAAGAAGAACTGTTTCTGGCTCTTTTTCTGTTCCGGCGTTTTCGCAACGTAAAGGGGAGTTCCATCCGGTTTCATCTCGGCGTAGAACATTTCCGTGGCGATGGTCATGGGGGTGGGCGTAAAGTCCTGAACCTGTTCCAGCTGGAACCCCAACTGCTTGGTTTCTAGGGCTAGTTCCGCCATATCGGCCTCAGTACAACCCGGATGGCTACTGATGAAGTAGGGAATGAGCTGCTGCTTCTTGCCAATGCGTTCGCATTCCGCGTCAAAGAATTCCTTGAACTTGTGGAACAGGGTAAAGCTGGGCTTGCGAATCAATTTCAGAACCGCTTCCACCGTATGTTCCGGGGCCACCTTCAAGCGACCGCTCACATGATAATCAATCAAGTCGCGAGCATATTCTTCGTGCTCAGCGCGAATCTTTTCGTCGCAGTTTTCCTGGAGCAGCAAGTCGTAACGGACACCACTACCGATGAACAGATGCTTCACCTTCGGATGGTTACGGACTTCCCGATACAAGTCAATCAATTCACGATGGCTTGTATTCATGTTGTCGCAAATGTTGGGCGTACAGCAGCTGGGGCGTGCACACTTGGAACAGCGACTGCGATCTCTGCCGCGCATCTTGTACATGTTGGCACTGGGGCCGCCCAAATCCGTAATGGTTCCGGCGAAGCCTTCCATGTTCACCACTTTTTCCACTTCACGCAAAATGCTTTCGCGGCTGCGGCTGGCAATGAACTTTCCCTGCTGTGCGTTGATGGCGCAGAAACTGCAACCGCCGAAACAACCGCGGTGGGTGTTGATGCTGAACTTGATCATCTCGAATGCAGGAACGTCGCCGCGCTTCTTGTATCGCGGATGCGGTGCTCGTGCATAAGGGTATTCAAAACTTTCATCCAGCTCGCCGTATTCCATGGGCGGGTAAGCCGGATTGATTACAACAGTCTTGTCACCTACATCTTGCAAGATGCGGCGCTGGAACATCTTGTTGCATTCAATGTCCACCTTGTTGTAACTCTGGATCTGGGTCTTCTTGCTGGCTACGCATTCTTCGTGGCTAGGCAAACGTAAATCTTCCCAACTGGTTCCCAGTTCCTTGTGCTTGCCAGGAGCGGGGACTTTGTCCTTGTCCACAAGAACTGCCGTCTGGGGGATGTTCTTCAAACTGCTGAAGGGAACGCCCTTCTTCAAGAGGCGAACAATTTCTTTCAAGGGCTTTTCGCCCATGCCGTACACCAGAATGTCCGCTTCCGTTTCTGCCATAATACTAGGCTTTAGGCGGTCGCTCCAGTAATCGTAATGGGTGACGCGACGAAGACTGCTTTCCAGACCGCCAATCAAAAGCGGTACATCGGGGTAAAGCATCTTCACAATCTTTGCGTAAGTGTAGGTGGCGTAATCCGGACGGAAACCTGCCTTGTTGCCTGCAGTAAAAGCGTCGTCATGACGCAAACGTTTGCCTGCAGTGTAGTGGTTCACCATGCTGTCCATACCGCTGCTGATGCAGAAGAATAGACGGGGCGTGCCCAACTTCTTGAAATCGCGCAAGTCATCACGCCAGTTGGGCTGGGGAAGGATTGCCACTCGCAAACCTTCGTGCTCAAAAAGTCGAGCCACAACAGCGTGCCCAAAACTGGGGTGGTCTACGTAACAATCCGCGCTGATGACGATAACGTCAACATAATCCCAGCCAAGTTCGTCTAGGTCTTCTTTGCAAATTGGTAAAAAGCGCGGATCGTACATATGGGGAAAGATAGAAAAAGTTTTTTCTTGAGAAAGAACCTTTTCCTACGAATGGGTTGTTATACTTGCCTTAAATATCTTTGCTTTTGGAATAGCCTCATGTACATAATGTATGCATTGCGATATTCTTTTGTCTAATAAGTTTTTGATTGTTGGATTATTGATATTTAATGTTTCGTCAAATAAAATGACAATCTTTTCACAAAAAAATAGTTGTTTGATGATGAACTGGATTTTTTTGAAACTTTCAATGCTTAATAAATCTGATACTCGAATTGATCGAATATACTCCGTTGTGTCAAATAAATCGTATTTACAAGAGTAATTTCGAGGCAAAATAACTTCTTTGAATTCCGGGAGCGAAAATGATAAAGAGGGGCGCCCGTCCCAAAAGACGCCCAATAGTTTGTATGTGGTTTTCAAAGTTCTATGACAACTCCAGTATTAAGTTTGATAGCTTTAGTTGCGTATTCAAGTAGCTTGCTGTATAGATTTTTTAAACGTTCATTAGAGAGCGTTGGTATCTTTTCGGCAAGCCATTTCTTTAGCAGTATACATTTATCCTTGTCGTAGAAATCAAGATCTCCGTCATCAAGAAGAGTGCCGCAATACTGGTTAATGTCGTCAACGAAAAATTCGTTTAGCAAATCACGATCTTCTTCATCAAAATGATGTTCTTCGATTCTCGGATCCGGAGGAAAAGGCGTATTGGGAATGATTCCGCCATAATAGGTCATTTCAGTAAAGTCAAGGACTAATGTGAATCTCATTACATTTCCTCCTTTTTCTTGATTCCAAAGTGCGTCAAGTCGTTGTTGTTGCAAGGATCTCCGTTTATATCTAAATAATTTTTGAGCTTTCTGTCAAAAACGCGTGCAGATCCTACTCCTAAATCAGCTTTTATTTCGTATTTTTCATTTTTCCAAATCATTTTACTACCGCTTACTTTCGGCTCCACCCCAGGGGTGTATTTATCCGTTAGTTCGTTGATATTAATCTTTTGTTCCTTCCAATTTTTGCTGTACTGCTCTTTTTTCTTTTTACTTCTCTCGTAACGTTCCTTTGCTTTGTTTGATGCTGTAGTCATTCCGGTGACGTATTCACTTGCGGAGGTGGAGTATTTTTCTTTTGCATTAGACATTATGCGACCTCCTTTCTAATTGTGTGGTAGTCAGGGTAAATGAGATATGGTATTCCTATCATAGATAGTTTTTCGGTTGCGCAAGGATCATTTTTTCCGTATATTAGCAGTTTTGATGGATGTACGGTAATAATTGATGATATAAAGCGCATGTCATATGGCTTGTCTTTAGAACAGCCAAGGAATCCTGTGGCCCACATTACACCTGCGGGAATCCCTCCAAGATTGCGGTGAGTTTTATTATTTCCTGTTCTAAGGTTGGCGACGATTTTTATTCCGTTTACAACAAGGACTGCCATGAATAATTGATTCAATAGCATGACGAAGTCCTGCCATTCTTCATCCATGTCGGATGTTATGGTAACGTCGGTTGCTACGGCACCGAGATATTTTTTGTATTCAGAAATATCGTTCAATATGTTGCTTAACCTTGGGTAAATTCTCGCATCGGAACAATAAAAACATAGAAGTGTTTTATCAGGGTGCTCTACAATACGAGTTTTTCGAAAATCGTAGGGGATCATTAGTTCAGGCGTTTCTTCTAGGAACATGTCTTTTGTGAAAAAAGGGAAGCCATTCGCATTGAATTTAATTCCTCTATTTTGGAGGTATGTTGTATAATCTTCTGCAATTTTGCAAAGATCCATAAAGTTTTTTATCATGGAAATCTCCATTTTTGGTTGAAAGTTTGACAACCTAGGCGAAGAGCTTCGTCTAGATGTTTAAAAAAGTGCAGAACAATACTTCGTAGCGCAGATACCACGAAGTGCAGAGACCCTGCACATTGTTTCACTTGTCAAATAGAATGGGAGATTACTAAAATTGAAATGATTATGTCTCGCTCTTAGCGATTCCCAATCAGCCTGTTAGTGAGTTGTGCTAGAACTTATTAACGGGCTTTTTTATTTGACATGGTTAGATGATTTAAAGCTTGCTACTTCGTTTGCTTTCAGCCTCCTTTGTTGAGCTTTCTGTCATAATACATAAATTAGTGTACCCTTAGTGCACGTAGGTCTCATCTTTCTTAATAATAAATTTTATGACAAAATCTGTCAATGCGTTAGTCTCGAGATTTCGTACTTTTGACAGCTTTGGAAAAGACTTGGCAAGGAAAACTGGCAACAATAATATTGATTTAGACTTGATGTTGTTTTTCGGGTTAATATTTGTTCTTTGGACCGTTAATTGAAAGATAAAAAAAGATGGTTGATTAATTTATTTGGTCAAGTTGTTGCATTAGCTTATCGGTTTCTAAAAGGATGGCGATGATGTTGCGGTAGTGGGCGATGTCGTCGAAACTGAGGGTGCGACCCTTGCGATCCTTTAACCATTTCTGTGCAGGTTGGTATCCACCGATATAGAAATTCCAAGCCAGTTCCGGAATGTTATCAAAGTATTGTTCCTTATTGATGTAAACGCAATTGTCTTGATACTTGATTTCGGAAATGAGATTGTTGCCAGGGATGTTGAATGTGACTGTAGATTGAGGGTTTTCTTCCATCAAGTGTAATTGACGAAGCTTGTTACCCAGTTCGAGAATTTGATTAAACTTTTCTGTATTTTCAGGATATGGAATTCGAGGGAAATCAACTTTCAAGAATTCTTTGTACTTCTCGCGATAACTGGGCGTGTGTAGGATTCCGTAGATATAATCGAATATTTGCTCCGGAGTTGTAATGTGTTCCTTTGAATTGTCATTCCCGACACCTGTCCTCGCTTGTCGGGGATGATCGGGAATCTGGATGCACTTATCTATCTTTCGCCATATTTCTTCATCAAGATTCGGCTTGCGAGTTTCGCCTAATGCAGCCTCTTCGTCGGTAGGGTAGAGATAGAGAGGGAAGACGATTCCACCTCCGCGATAATAGATATTTGTATCAACAATATGCTTTGAACAATATGCCAAATTCCATTGCATACTGCCAACAGCTTGCCCTTGCCTTCCTAAAATTAAACCGATATTGTTGCCGAGATAAAAATTCTGCATAAATTTATCTCGTGGATACCCCATAATTCCCTTAGTTTTTCCTGTAAAAATCATATGCCGAAAATCAAAGGGACGATAACACAAAATTTCAGCCTTTATTTTATTTTCTGATATGTCTTTTTTTGCTAGTGGAATTTGCCAATCTCTTACATTATTGAATCCATATTTACGATGGATTTCATCTTCGCTAAGTGAAATAAAATCTTGCTTTAATTCGTTTCTCTCTTTTGCAGAAAAAGCAATAGATGCTCCGTCACATTGCGTTTTTATTCCGTTGACATTTATATTTAAAAGTTTTTGAATTGGGATATGCCCATCGTATTCAAGTTGAATATTTTCATCCTTCGGCACAAAGAAATTCTGTGGTTCCTGCGGATTCAATTTGGTCCAAGGAACATCGTTAAAAGAATGCTTTCTTAAATACTCGTATTTATCTTCACGCTTGCCGAATAGTTCGAAATGGTAAACGTTTGCGAGGTTGCTGGATTCTTCGACTTCGCTTACGCTACGCTCAGAATGACGCGCTGGGGTGCTTGCGCTTCGCTCAGAATGACACGAGGGATTGCTAGCTTTTTGTTCGGAATGACGCGTGGAATTGTTGTTCTTCGTCTTGACGAAAATATTGATGCTTACGCCTTGCATAATGTCAAAGACATTTTCATCCTTGCTTCCATCGGGAGAAACTTCTTTCTTTCGAGTATTGCCGTGTAAGTCAAGAATGTAGATGGAATCAAATGCGTTCATCAATTCTTTTCGCATTTGACGATGAATGATCCCATCGATAAAACTATTGTTTGAAATATATGCTAGAATGCCTTCGCCATTCTTTTCTACATAGTAATGAGCGAGCCTGATAAACTTTATGTAGTCATCAGATAAAGGCTGAATATTTCTTTCATTCAAATCTTTTTTGTAATCTTCAAGAAGTCTTTCTATCCACTCCCCTTTATTGCTGCTACTTACACTATACGGTGGATTTCCAATCATCACCATCACAGGTGTATCGCGCTTGATGTAGTTGGCTTCGTTAGCTTCTTGTGCTAACCATTGCGCAAATAATGTTCCTGTATCGGGGTCACATTCTTCCAAGGAATTGGTCAAGAAAATACGGAGACGTTTATCCTTTGCTGCTTTGTATCCGGTTTCGCCAAGAACCATATCCAACTTCAAATGGGCTACGGCGTAAGGAGCCATCATAAATTCAAAACCGTTCAAACGAGGCAATAGATGTTCTTCCACATAGCTTTGCCATGCTCCTTGCTGACCTTCCATTTTGCTGTGAATTTTTCGGACAGCTTCCGCCAAGAAAGTTCCTGTACCTGTAGCGGGATCGAGAATCTGAACCTTATGATATTCACGCATTTCGTGAACTTTGTGGTCCTTGCTTTTCTTGTCGGAGGTTCCATCGACAATTCTGTCCAACTGAACTTTGCTTGTGTCTGCAAGTCCCATGGGCATGTTGAAATCTTTCTGCAGAATTTCATCAACTGCGTTGACGATGAATTTCACAACCGGTTCAGGAGTATAATAGACGCCGCAGGCTTTCTTCTGTTTTGGATCGTAACAACGGAGGAAGTCTTCGTAAAAGTGAATCATGGAATCGGTCTGTGCGGTACTTTTGCCGAAGTTCGCCATGACCTTGTGAATGTCTGTCACGCGGAAGGATTCAATCAAGTCATCTACAATCCAGACGATGCTTTCGCTAACATCATAACCTGCGATGCTCTGGAAAATTTTTCGTAGGAAGGGATTTGTTTTAGGAATAAGGTTGGCGGCTTCATCGCGACTGAATGTATCGGGAGTTTCGTCGTGGAGTCGGGCTGCAAACATCCCGTAGCAAATGGTCTGTGCGTAAATGTCCGCAAATTGGCGTTCCGTCAAATCGTGAATAAGGGTTGTCTTGAAGGATTTCCATTGTCCAGCCAGTTCGCCGGTTTTCTCGGTGTCCGCAGCAAGGGTGCGTTCTACCACGTCGGCTAAAAGCCTGGCCTTGTTCGCCATCATCTCGGCCATTTTCTTGGGGCTGGTGATTTTTTGCGGTGTGGCCCCAGCGAGGCTTTCCACCATTTCGAGGAACTTTAAAATATTGTCTTCTGCAACCGCAATTTTATTGCCCTTGATTTCTGCAATGCGGACGCTGTCAACGAACGTTTCGCCTTCGTAGAGATGAAAATCTAGGTAGTCCGTAAACAGGATGTGGTCCAGAGATTTCTTGTAGCGGTTGAACTGTTCTTTATGCTGGCGATTACCATCCAAATCGGAATCGCCCACATCTTTCGCTTCGACGAACGCAACGGAAACGGGAATGCCGTTGGCGTCTCGTGCCAAAATCAAGTCGGGTGCGCCACATTCAATGCGGGCGGGCTCGTTCATCACGATGAATTTCGGGAGCAGAGCCTTTAGCAGGTCCGTTAAGGCGGGACGGTAGCTATGCTCTGTAGCGATGCCTGCAGAAAAATGTTGGCCGACTTCGGCAACATAACTTTCAACTGCTTTCTTCTTGTTGGCGTCAATTCCGCTCATAAGGGCTCCCGGTAAGGTTTTACCTTACTCAAAAGCCAATGCGATCCAACAAAAAAGGCGTGGTACCGAATGGCTTACCTGTCCTGCGGACTACCACATCCTTGCACACAATAAGCACAAACGGCCCACGCCCCAATGGGACGTGAGCGTCTGCCTTATCCTCGTATGCTTTTGAAAGTGGTAGTTTCAGGACAGAGAATAAGAGCAAAACTCTCAATTAAACCTGCGTTCCCTGCCGCTTTCACGGCAGGGAACTATGTCGTCACGAATATAGCATAAAACGGTGCAATCATTGGACGTGCATATTTAGAAAGTGCCTAATATTGCAAAAGTACTTGCAGAAAAGCTATATTAGCTGCGAGTTCGATTATGATGTACCCGTTCATGACCTTAGATGATAATTCTGAAATTGTCCATTCCGAGATGATGAAGGATGGCCGTGTCAAGGTGTACATTGAAAAGCCTGATGAAAAAGACTGTTTTCATCACGCAACTTGTTACCTGCCCCAATACACATGGGAAGATATATCCGGATTTTCTGATAGTGAAATTGACCGATACAAAAAAGTAATCGAGTCAACTGCACATCTGATCTTGGAATTTTCTCAGAAGGGCGGGGTCAACAATGCCAAAGATATTTAGAGTCGGCTCTTATTGGGTTTATTTCTGGTCTAACGAAAATTGACGATTTCTATATTCTTGCCACAATGCCTGCCATCGATCAATCCACATTTAAGAATTCCCTGAAGGTCGCTTTTAAGCGCTCCTTGCCGGTGCTTACGGGCTACTGGTTTTTGGGCATTACTTATGGGGTGCTTGCGGAATCCATGGGCTTTAGCTATTGGTATCCGCTGTCCATGGCGCTGTTTGTGTTTAGTGGCTCTGCGGAATTCCTGGGCTTGGGTATGTTGCTGGCGAATTTCAACCCGCTGGGTGCCGCGAGTATGGCCTTGGTGGTGGGCGCTCGTCATTTGTTCTATGGCGTTTCCATGCTGGATCGTTTTCGCGGTATGGGCTGGCGTAAGCCCTTCCTGATTTTCTGGATGTCCGACGAAACGTTTGCTATTAACTACAATGCCCGCGAGTCTACCCCCACGGAGATGCTGATGGTCAGTATGCTGGATTATTCCTACTGGATTACCGGCGGATTTATGGGCTATATGTTCGGCTCCCTTTTGAACTTCGATATTCGTGGTCTTGAATTTGTGGTGACGGCCATGTTCGTTGCCATCTTTATGGATCAGTTCTTAAAGGAAAAGGAACATCGTCCGGCGTGGATCGGGATTGGATGTACTGCCTTGAGCCTGCTGGTAGTGGGTAGTCAGTATTTTGTGATTCCCTCCATGATTGGAATTCTTTTGCTGCTGACTGTGTTCCGCAAGAAAATTGAGGGCGGTAAATGACTACGCAACAACAAATCACAACCATCGCCATACTTGCGCTGATGACGGTGCTGACCCGCGCCTTGCCTTTCCTCATTTTCCCTGCAGGAAAGCCTACTCCCAAATACATCCAGTATTTGGGCAAGGCCTTGCCTCTCGCTGTTTTCGGTATGCTTGTGGTTTATTGCCTGAAAGATGTGCAGTGGCTGGAAGGTATGCACGGCATTCCCGATATCGTAGGCATTGTGGCGACAGCCGTGATGCACATATGGCGTCGCCAGCTATTTCTTTCCATGGCTGTAGGGACCGCAGTCTATATGGTCCTTATTCGACTCGTTTAAAAGCAAAAAGGCGCTCGCATTACTGCGAGCGTCTTTAAAAGCGTAATCCATTTTTGAAACCCGATCCCTCGAGCCTCGAACCTGGAGCCTACATTACATGCAGGTGTAGCCGCCGTCAACCGGAACCATGATGCCGGTAACGTAGCTGGATGCCTTGGATGCAAGGAAGATTGCAGCGGTGTCAAGTTCGCCTTCGTTTCCATAGCGTTCTGCCGGGATCATAGTCTTAGCATTCTGCTGGAAGAACGGAGTATCGAGAGTTTCCTTGGTAAGCGGGGTGTAGAAGTAACCCGGGCAGATTGCGTTAACATTGATGCCCTTGCTGGACCATTCAGCGGCCAGAGCGCGGGTCAGGTTAACAACAGCACCCTTTGCTGCATGGTACGGTGCGGAACCGCAAATCTTGTTACCAACAAGGCCGTACATGGAGGCAATGTTGATGATACGGCCGTACTTTGCCGGGAGCATTGCCTTCTTGGCAACTGCACGAGCCATCTTGAAGGTACCGCCCAGGTCAACGTTCATTTCGTGGTTGAGCTGGTCGTCGGTGATGTCTTCTGCCGGAGCAACTGCGCCAGTACCAGCGTTGTTGATCAGGATGTCGATGCGGCCCAGCTTGGCGAGGATTTCGTCAACGGCTGCTTCAACCTTAGCGGTGTCGGTAATGTCGCACTGAACGGCGATAGCTTCGACGCCGTAGGTTTCGGAAATTTCCTTAGCTACAGCTTCAATCATTTCCTTACGGCGAGCGATTGCAACAATCTTTGCGCCCTGATTTGCCAGAGCCTTTGCCATCTGAACGCCGAGACCAGTGGAGCAACCAGTAACAACTGCTACCTGGCCGGAGAGATCGAAATAATTCTTCATTTTTTATTCCTTGTGTTAAGATTATTTGTTTTGCGAAATTAAAATACATTCAAAATTCACAGAAATGTCATAAAAATGCCCTGTTTTCTAGAAAAAATTGTAAACAATAGTGGAAAAAACGACGTTTTTCCTACAAAAATGTGAGTTTATGAGAGGAAACTTCTAAAAAATGGGTGATTTTTCGTTGCTTGCGGGTAGGATTGTTACTTTTGACTCATGAAACCTTTAAGTGATCGCACCAACCATTTTACTGAATCTGTCATTCGTTACATGACCCGTATTGCCAATGGCTGCGGGGCTGTGAATCTGTCCCAGGGTTTTCCGGATTTTGACCCGCCTGTGGAATTGCAGAACCGTTTGGCAGAAGTGGCAAAGACTGGCCCTCATCAGTATGCGTTGACCATTGGTGCCAAGAATTTCCGCGAAGCGGTTTGTCGCAAGCAGGAACATTTCAGCGGCATGCGCTTTGATCCGGAAAGGGAATGTGTCATTACCTGTGGCAGTACCGAAGCCATGATGATTACCATGATGTCGGTCTGCAATCCTGGCGACAAGGTGGTGATTTTCTCACCGTTCTACGAGAACTATACTGCGGATACGATTTTGAGTGGCGCAACTCCAATATACGTGCCCCTTTCGCCCATCGATTTTACCTTCGATGCGAATGTCCTTGAAGATGCCATGAAGCAGCCGGGCGTAAAGGCATTGGTGCTGTGCAATCCTTCAAACCCCAGTGGAAAAGTTTTCACTCGCGACGAGTTGAAGATTATTGCGGATCTTGCCATCAAGTACGATCTGTATGTGATTACGGACGAAGTTTACGAGCACATTATTTTTGCACCAAATGTTCACACCTATATGGCAACCCTGCCGGGCATGCGTGAACGCACCATCGAATGTTCCAGCCTCTCCAAGAGCTATTCCATTACGGGTTGGCGCTTGGGCTATATTCTGGCTCCTGAGCCCATCATGGAACGCATCAAGAAAGTTCATGACTTTACGGTGGTTGGCGCGTCCTCTACGTTGCAGGAAGTGGCTGTGACCGCCATGAATTTCGGCGATGATTACTACACCGAATTGCAGAATCATTACACCCACATGAAGCAATTGTTTACCGATGGCCTCCGCAATCTGGGATTCAAGTTTACAGAGCCTCAAGGAACCTATTTCGTCATGATGGACATTTCGGAATTCGATTACGAACGTCGCATGGCCTCCGGCGAGTTCGGCGCCGTGTCTGGAATGGGAATGAGCGGCTCAGGAGCCGTTCGCCCCGATGAACTTTTCTGCATGGATTTGGCAAAGAAAGTGGGCGTCGCCGCAGTGCCTGGCAGTAGCTTTTTCCGCGAGCCCGTAAACCATCTGGTGCGATTCCATTTCGCCAAGAAGGACGAAACTTTGATCGAGGCTCTGAACCGCCTGGAAGGTGTCCGTAAATTGCTTAAATAGGATCCTGAAAATGGGAATGCATGCTAAAAATTTGCATTGTTTGTTACAGGATATTTGGCAATTGCTTCATATCGCCCATGTTCCGTGTCAGAGACTTCTATAAGTACTTCAATTGCATTGCTGGGAATCTTTATTTTTTTTGAAAAGAATCCGTTGCCCTGATTTTTGAGACGATTTTTCTTTCCGTTGCAAAAAAGAAGAGCATATTTTTTATTTGAAACTTTTATTTTAAATTCGTATGTTGAATCTGCATGTAACTGAACTAGTGGTGACTCTATCTTGATGTCCTTTGCTGATGAGCGAAAATAAGTTGGGTGCTGGATATTACTAGCCTTATTTGCGCTAATCGAAAAAGATGCTATGCTGCTATAAGCGTTATCTTTAACGTTATGCATTAAAAAAGCTTGAAAGATTCCTGCGTAAGGTGCCTGGAATTCTATTTGTAATTTTTCACGATTGTGTGTCAATAGAGCTCTGTTTTGTACAGGTTGGTTGGTCTGTAAATTGTAAACATTCAATATAAATTTTGCATCCCGTTTTTGAATAAGGTCTAGCTGATATGAACTATCAATATTGTTGATCGCCTGCAGTTTGTTGGGAGATTCAAATAAGTCGAAAAAAATGGGATCTAGGAGAGGTCTATTTTTAAATTCGTCGCGACTGATTTTCTTGGTTAGTTGATGGTTTGAATCATTTGGGAAATGGGAGTACCCAAAGTGGTCTCCTTTCAAAAATAGCCAGTCTGTTGTATAACGATGGTTTGATTTCGATGTATTGACATTAAAGGCGCTTGATCCCCATGTGCAATCAACATTGTACCAGAATTTGTCGATCTTGACAATATTCCATGCATGGTTGGAAGTAATTTCCTCGTTTGCGGGTATGTGCGTTAAACCTCGTGCGTATCCGTGAACGGTTTCGCATGGAATTTTTAACATATCACATAACTTCTTGAACGCATTTGCGTATCCTTCGCATACCGCTTTCCGGGATGCAAGAACATAGTCCCATTTACTTGGAGGTTGTGAATTACTTATGTAGCTTTCGCTGTCGTAATCAAGTAGCAGCGCCAATGCGTCATAAATCATTTTGACTTTTTCAAAATCATTTTTTGCAACGGAATCTATTAAGGATGTAAGATTTGTAACGTACCTTTCTGTTTCGTTCTGCCGTAGAGAATCGTTTTCGTCGTTTTCAATAAAATTAACGATTTGTTTGTGGGGAATACCCGTTCTGTATTTATAGGCATCGCTATCAAAGTCTTGTGGGAAAGGGTATTTTTCAACGGCATTGATTTTGGAAACATGGACAGTGTCTGTTGATTTTTCGTACTGATGATTTGGGCCATTCTTAGAATTAGGGGATGTTGACGCACACCCAATAACAAAGACTGCTAATAGAAGGATTATAGTTTGGAGTGATGCCCGTGTCATTTTCTTCATGAACCGTCTATCCAACGGCCTTTAGTCGTGAGCTTTCTGTAGCTCGGCTCTATACAGTTCCTCGATGTGCGAGGGGCCTTCGCACCATAGCTTGAGACTTTCATCAAAGAGCATTTTTCCGGTTTTGGAATTCAAAAAATCGGGTAAAACATCGGCTGCATCAAGATGGTCTTCCTTGGAAATGGACTCGACAACCATAGTCGTCAAAAGTTCCATTGCGGCCTGAATTTGTTCTTTTGTCACAGCCATATACGCTCGCTTTTGATAAATGCAAGTTGCTGTAATGCGGCCGCTGTTCTAAAGCAGTACTGGTCCTTTAATCGTTCGGGGAGTAACAGGCGTATGCATATTTCATCTGCCTGTTGAGAACCGACTTCCCCGAAGGTTCCTGTCATGTAGGTGGTTATTGTGATGTTTGTTGCGTCGTTTGCAATCTTGCCACCGATGATATCGTATTTTTCAAAATCTTGAACAAGAGAATTGAAAAGTCCTTTTTTTCGATGAGCGACAATGCAATGTAGCCAGTCGGCATCGGCTGTTAAAAAGATTTGGGTTCGGAGATTGGCCGGTATGTACTCAAAGGAAGACACTACTCCAAAATTCTGCTGGGTTGGAATTACTCCAGATTCCTGCGCTTTTCTTGTAGAAATCTTTGCAAAGGATTTCGCTTGTTCCTTGTCAGTTGTGAGGTAGAAACCTTGACCGAAATCCTTATACTTGGCGCACTTAGACAAGTCAGGTGAAGATACTTCGCAAAAACTTCCGTGGTACAGAATGGTTCGCTGATTCAAATCAAGCATTTTACACACCCTTTGACTTGAGGTATTGCCTTATGTCTTCAAGAACCGCCTGGTCGCCCTCAATATGGAACAAGTCCCACATTCGCTTGATATAGTGAAAAACACCCTGTTCCTTGAACTGGGTTGCTACTGCAGCAATAGACGCTCCCGTTTCTTCGGACATCAGCCGAACGAGCCTTGTCTGCATATAGATAATCTGGGTGCTTTCACTCATGTTCTTCAATATATAAAAATTTGGATATGGTATCCTGCAAAACTCCACCAAGTTGGTGGAGTTTGAGAAATGCAGCAAAGTTTTGCTTTGATTCCTTGGCAAATATGGTGTCGCCTATTGGAGTTGCAGAAACCGCTCTCGCCAACGTGGTTTCAGTCGCCGTCTAAATTGCTAAGTAAAATGCCTCGCAGAAATGATGTGAACCCCGAAAGTTGGACACAACTTTCGGGGTTTTCATGTATAAGAAACACACTAATGAAGAATGGGCCGAAGCTTTAGAACTCTATAAATCCGGACACAGTCCTCATTTAATAAGTCAGAAAACAGGCATCACAGAACGCCTAGTCCTATATCGTTGTAGGGAATATGATCTGACTGGTGAATGGTATAGGGGAAGAAAACAGAATGTCCGTTCAACACCCTCCCTAAAACGTGCAGTCATTGATACGGCAATCCAACAATCTCTATCTTTGACAGAGATTGCCGTAAAATATCAACTAAGCCGCTATTGTTTACAATCGTGGTTGCGCAAATACCGTCACGGCGGCTACGAGGAACTATTAGCAACAAAGCCCAAAGGGAGGCCTCCGAAGATGCCAAAGAAAAAGAAATCAGCAAAGGGTATGACCGAACTTGAACGTCTCCAGGAAGAAAATGCATACCTCAAAGCTGAGAATGCCTACCTAAAAAAATTGAAGGCCCTAGACCAGGAAGAGAATGCCGAGATGTTCGGTATAGGGCCGAGACAGTCCGAGGACTGAGTGAAAAGCATGCGCTCAAGCATCTCCTGAAGGCTAGCGGGCTATCCCGCTCTACATACTACTACAACATCCAGAAGAAGGCAGACCGCTACGCCGACGAGCGCAAACGAGTCAAGGCCATACATGCGGAAAACAAGGGTTGCTACGGATATCGTCGTATCAAAGACGAACTGAGGAATGAAGGCTTCGTGATCAATCACAAGACCGTGTATCGCATCATGAAGGAAGAAAATCTAAGGAACGTCCGCAAGCGTTGCAAGTACCGTTCGTACAAGGGGGATGTTGGCCAGACTGCACCAAACGTAATCAACCGGGACTTCACAACGACAGGTCCAAACCAGAAGTGGACAACGGATGTAACCCAGATAAATATCGGCATGGACAAATGCTACCTGTCGCCAATACTGGACATGTACAACGGCGAAATCATAAGCTACACCATATCGGATCATCCTGATCTAAGGATGGTAATGAGCATGCTCGACAAGGCTCTAGATAGAAAGCTAGTCTACGACAAGCTGGTCCTACACTCGGATCAAGGCTGGCACTATCAGCATTACAGCTATCAAAGAAAATTACAAGACCATGATATCATCCAGAGCATGAGCCGCAAGGGAAACTGCCTGGACAATGCAATGATGGAGAACTTCTTCGGCATAATGAAATCAGAACTTCTCTATCCCAACACCTTCAAGAATATGGAGCACTTCAAACAGGAACTCAAGAAATACATCGAGTACTACAACAACGACCGGATAAAACTGCGCCTAAAAGGAATGAGTCCGGTACAATACCGGACTCATAACTCAGTTTTATCCTAACTTTAAACTGTCCAACTTTTTGGGGTCAGTTCAAAAACGCGGGGCTTTTTTGTTCTTTCAAGAAACATCTTGTTTCATAGAATTGATGAAAAATACGGGAATGTTTAAAAATTGCGTTGAAATTACGCAAAAATGGAAGTTTTTGTTTTCTAGATGTATTGCGGACAACCGACCCATAATCTATTTTTTGAGTGTTAGGAGGTCCTTTTATGCGAAAACTGATGATCATGCTGGCGGTGATGCTGATTCCTTTGAATGCATTTGCCGAGGGCAATAATTCATCAAGTAGTTTCGACAAGTTGGAATTTGGGACCCGCCTTGGTGCAGGTCTCATGTATGTCATCACGGATTCCAAAGAGGATTATTATCCCTCAAACGGTGGACCTTGGGGTTCGTTGTCTTTTGATGTGGCGTACGGCTTGACGGAAAATCTTTACCTGCATTCCGGCGTGGGTTTGGACTATAGGATTTTCTTTGTTTATATAGAAGCTCTTGCGGGAGATGTTCTTGATTACGATGTCGGGGAAGAGCAGGACGCTTATGACAAATGTGAAGGAAGTTTTTACTGTGGTAGAGAACATTGGGAATATAATCAAGCTTTCTTGCTGAATGTTCCCGTGCTTTTGCAGTGGAGGATTCCTCGCATTCTGTTTCTTGAAGTGGGCGTTGTATTTGAGCTGTTGCTTGGGACAATCGAAAATGAGGATGATGGGTGGAGGGATGAATCTTACCGAAATCGCGATGAGGAAAGCCGCTTTGGGGTGAATGTTGCTATGGGTGTTGGGCATCAATTTAAATCGGGCCTGTTCATTGATTTTCGTGTGCTTTTCCGCGTGAACGATTTAATTGATGCAGACAAGTTTGCGGATAGTTACTTTATCCCAGTACAAGAATTTGATGGTGATGGAAATGTTGTGTTTGATTTTATGGATTATTCCGAACCCTACGGTTCTTATTATAAATTGTTGAAGTTCCAGTTGGGTATAGGTTACTGGTTCTGATGAAACCCATTGTCGAATATCTTGACTATCGCCGCTATATGCAGGAGTTCTACGAGGAACGAAAGAGAACTTCCGCATTTACATGGCGTGAATTTTCCAAGCTCTCCGGTTTTGCGTCGTCGGGATATTTGAAGCTAGTGTGCGACGGCAAGACCCGCTTACGTGGGGTTGGCTCAGAAAGCGTTGCGAAGGCCATGGGGCTGACCGGATACCAGGCGGAATACTTCTGCCGCATGGTGGAATTTTGCGACGCCCAGACAAACGAAGAAAAACAAGCGGCCTATGGTGAAATGTGCCGTTTGGCTGATGCCAACAAGGTCCGTATTTTAGGTGGCGAGGCGTACTCCTATTTTTCCAGCTGGATTAACCCTACGTTGCGTGAACTTGCTCCCATTATGCCGGGGGCAAGGCCCCTTGAAATGGCCCGCATGCTATGCCCCTCTGTGCCTGCCGCCGATGTGCGTTTTTCTTTAGATCAGATGGTCCAGATGGGGCTGCTGAAAAAGATTGAAAGTGCGGGGGAGGTGTCGTACGTTCAGACGGACGTGGGCATCAATCCCGTTGATAATCAAGACCACAAGGCCGCGTTAAATGTAGCGGTGCGCTCCATGCAGAAGCAGTTTGCCCGACTGGCTGCAGATTCCTTGGATGAGTTCGACGGTTCGGAACGTAACCTGTCGGGTATTACCATGGGGCTTGATCGCGCTGCCTACGAGCGGGTGGCGAAGGAAATGGCCGAATTTCGCAGGAAAATTGAGTCTATTGTCTCGGAAGTCAAGGACTATGACCGCGTTTATCGTATAAATTTACAGATGTTTCCGCTGACTCGGAAACTGGAGGAGAATGATGAGAAGTAATTTGCCTAATAAAATTCTTGGGGTTGTGTTTGCGGCGGTCCTCATTCTTTGCGGCTGTTCCGGTTTTACCTCGGATCCGCCTGTGGCAGGAACTACAGATGACTCGGGCGTAAATCTGCAGAAGGAGTTTGCCATGGCCCGTACTTATGCGCAGGGCTCCTACGAAGTGAAGGAAAGTTCCGAAACCACAAAAACAGGCGTTATTTCCATCAGTCTTGTTCAGGAATCGGGCTGTGTCAAGCAGGGCGAAACTTACCAGTGGGTTGAAGACTTGAATCGTGTAACACAATTAGCAGGCGGCCTGTTTCGCTATAGCTTTGCAGGCGACACTTTGACTCTTACCGCCTTGAATGAAGAACCAGATTATTATGGCAATGTTACGGTTCTTAAATTCGTTGGCGGCGAGCCAGGAAAGCTTCAGGGAATCTGGCTGCAATTAAGTCGTTCTGCCTATACCATGTACTGGAATTTTGGCGAAGGTTCCATTGAAATCCGTGTGCTGGAAAAAGAGAACTTCAACTATATGCAATCCCTCTTTATGTGGATGTTCTTTGAAGGTCTTGAAGATTCCAGCATGGATATTTATGCGGATCTCATTTACGATGAACACGCCGTTGATCCTGGTCGCTACGGAGTGGCGATTCTTAAGCAGGATAATCGAAGCGAAACCTTTACTTATAAGGGTGTGACCTATGAACTGAAAATAGATTCTGTTCATTCCTTTGATGATTATTTATCGCTGACTTTTTCAAGCGGCTCTGCAAAATGTCACCTGGAATATTTCAGTACCTTGAATGTGACTTCTGAAATGTGCAAGGCGGAAAATGCGGATGGCTTGCATTATTCGGATGCAAATCCTGATGTGATGACTCGTTACTCTTGGGGAAATGAAAAGGAATTTGGGGAATGCGTGAATCAGCTGATCGCCGCTGGTGAATCCGCTACGACAGAAAGTTCCTCCTCAAAGTTTGCGAAGGAATTTAGCGCAGCCCATGATTTTATGCCGGTTTACTATAGTGCAGAACCCTCTGGAACAAATGCTGGAACTCTAGTTTGGGATTTTGGCTTGGAAGGTCGTTGTCTCAAAGAAGGTGAGGGAGTGAAGTGGGTTGATGGTTGGTATAGCAACCGTCAGAACACGGCACAGTACAATTTTAGTGGAGATACGCTCTTTATCCATGATATCCTTGGCTCTACAGATGTATTGATTGGCGGTACTTCTGGACAGCTCGATGGCGTTTGGAAAATGGTGGGTGATTCGTATGTGAATGTTTATGTCAAGTTTGAAAAGGAAAAAATAACCTTCGCCTACGATATGAATCCGGATTACGACTACATGAATTCGGAATTCTTCGCACGCCTCCACAGCCTTCTTGCAAATGGTGCGGGATCATTGACTTTTGAAGAAGAATTCTATGAACCGGAAGATGAACTGGAAAACGGCGTTACCATTGTAAACCACACAAATACCAGCGAAACTGTTACGGTCAATGGAAAGACTTATGAAATTACCTTGAATCATGCCCATATGCTGTGGCAGGATGTTTCTGTGACCGTAAAGTCTGGCGATATGGTTTGCTCCGGGAGAAAGGCTCAAATTGAACAGATTTCTCAAGAACAGTGCAGTGTGGAAAATATGGATTATCTTGACGATTATGGCCTTGTTTCTATGGCGTACATCATTGATGAAGAAAAGTCCTTTTCTCAGTGCCTTGAACAAATGGTATCCCGCTAGACATTGTTATTTTAATCTCGTAAGGCTAGTGAGGTTGCATGAATTTTCGCATAATTAGTTTGATTCTTATTGCTTCTGCTTTTTTATTGAGTGGCTGCGTTACAGAAGGCGATCCTAGAATTTCCAAGATTCGGATGGAAGTGAATCCTGCACCTGAAATGCGTGGTGCAGGTGAGCACATGACGTCTGACTATCAAGTCCGTCTTTCTGGTGGCTTGAATGCTGGACCTTCAAAGAAAATGGAGGTGGATGATGTTTACCGCAATGGCCGTAGTGTTGATTTTGCATACAGTCTTGAATACGGATTCGTTAATGCTGCTGCAGAATTGGCACTCAAGAAAAACATATTCATGGTCAATACGGGAGTTGGCATCAACAATGGCTTATATACGTTTGCGTCTCTCGGGTTGAATACAAACCATTTTGAAATCGGGTTTTCTGGCGGTGTGTGGATGAACCATCGCGACTATGACTGTGAAGGGGATATGACTGTCACCTCTATGCTAGTCTTTAACGAGGTTAAGGAATATAGCCATCATTCCAACAACGGAACCTCCGTTATATATGGTGGCTATGCTGGCGCTTATCTGGGAGACTTTGGCCTTGAAATTTCTGCAAGCACCTATGAAGGGGATATGGAACTTGAAGACGTGCCTTTTTCGCCTAGAGTCTACACCCTATATGCTTCGGCTAGCTACCGCTTAAATGATCATTGGAGAGTAAGACTGGGCTCGGTTGGCGTTCATGGAGAAAACTTTGATAAACGTTATTGGTCTGGTTTTGGTGGCGTAAGCTATATTCCTTAGAATGATGATGAACGAACAAACATTGTATATAAAATAAGCTAGGTTTATTGGTAGATGGAAAAAGAATAATGAAGTTCCGCACACTTGTTTTATTTGCATTTGCTTTGATTGCCGCGTTTTTGCTTAGCGGTTGTGAAACGGTTCACAGTCGGCTACTTTTGAAGAAGGCTGCGGTAGAAGTTTTGCCCGCTCCCGATGTACATGGGGCCGATCAGGAAATGGCTTCCCATACAGGCAAAGTGCGTATTAGTGGAGGTGTTCGATATGGTGGCTCAGACCGCGTAAGGGCAGGCGAGTTAGAAAATGTTCAAACACCGGAAAGCTTTAGCTTTTGCAATCAATGCGGTGCCGTAAAGCCAAAGCCGGAATACAAAATTTCTGAACTGTTTTATGACGTGACCACATATCCCTGGTATGGGACCTTCCAGTTCATCAATAAAAAGGACCTGATGACATGGGGAGTAGGGTTTGGTTTTGACAATGCCCTCTATGTTTCGGGTTCCGCAGGGTTTAACACGAAACATTTTGAAGTAGGGGGAACACTTACTTTGGGGGTGATGTCTGTGCTACAGGAACGAGAGGGCTTGTCTCTTGGTTGCTCAAAATACTATGTCTGTGGTCTGGATGGTTGCGAGGTGTCGGATAAATTGCATTATGGCGAAAGCTATGAAAAAGATGAAGAGCCCAGTTTTTCTGGAATCGTTTCTCCGGGAATTTATGCATCAGCCTATTGGAATCAGTTTTCGCTAACCTATTCCGGAAGTGTCTACTGGCCTGATAATATATTTGATGAAGACCCCTCTGGAGATTTTACTTCTAATATTGTCAAGACTAAGGGTGACTATTTACCGGCAGCTGTCTTTACCAACCACTTTAGCGTAGGTTATATTTTCGGTAATGGTGTTGGAATTCGTCTGGGCGCAACCAGCGTCTTCGGTGAATTTGAAGGCTGGCACTGGTCCGGTTTTGGTGGCCTTGAAATAAATCTTTAAAATCTTTGCTATTTTGTTTGTGCTTGGAATAGCAAGGTTTGAAAGGTTTAGGTGCGTATTGGTTTGTGCGTTAAAGGTCTTTTCCTAAAATAATCTAGGTTTGTGAATGGCTGGAAAATAAATAATGAAGTTGCATTCACTTATTTCATTTGCTTTTGCTTTGATTATGGCATTTATGCTCAGCGGTTGCTTTGTTACCGCTGAGTATCTTTCCAAGGCAAAAATGGAAGTGAATCCCGCTCCAGAAATGCGCGGTGCCGGAGAATATTTTGATGCTAAATATAAGTTTCGCTATTTCGGAGGAGTGAGTTTAGGCCCTTCTTCAAGTCGAAAAATTCATGGTATCAATAATGAAATGTCGGCTTGGTGTGGCGACGAATGTCGCAACGTGATGAAAAACAACAATGTGTTAAATCAGGTGAATGTTGAGTATAATTTTGAATATAGCCATATAAATGGAAGTGCCGAAATTCTTCTGGGTGGCAAGGGACCTTTGCTATGGAGTCTAGGCTTAGGCATTAATAGTGGTGTGTATGGCTTTACGTCGCTGGGGTTGAACGCAAAACATTTTGAAGTTGGCATTTCCGCAGGCGCTTGGATTAATAACCGCGGTTATGAGTTCGAGGGAATCAATTATAATTTCCATCACGTGCCAATGGTTCAAGGTGTCGAAAGCTCGTCGCATTTGACAGGAACTTCCCTATTGGGCTTTTATACATCTCTTTATTTTGGCTCTATCGGTTTTGATGTTTCCGCAAGTATGTATGATGTAGATTTTGAAAATGAAAATCTTTCCAAAGTACCAATGGTTTTTACCATATACACTGCAGTTAGCTATCGTTTGAATAATCGTTGGAGGGTTCGGGCTGGTGCCGTCAATCTTCAGGGCGATGGCATTGAAAATATGGTTTGGTCTGGATTTGGAGGCCTTGAGCTGAGCCTCTAAAATTTTTTTATTTCAAAATGCAAGGTTTGAGAGGTTTAGGTGCGTATGGGTTTGTGCGTTAAAGGTCTTTTCCTATTTTTAATGTTATTCGTTCTGAGTGGCTGTCTTGAAGGCGAGCCTAGGCGCCTTTTGCTGACGGATGCCGCTGTAGAAGTGAAGCCCGCTCCTGAAATTCATGGGGCAAGTCATGAAATGGCTCCTCATTCAGGGGCGGTCCGAATTAGCGGTGGCGCCCGCTTTGGGGGAGATGACCGGGAATATGCCGGACGAATCGAAAATGCTGGTGTTGAAGACGACTATAGGTACGCCAATCTTTTCTATGATGTTGTCTCCAGCTATTGGTATGGTGCGATTCACGTTGTGAGCAAAGGGGATCTTTATACCTGGGGCTTTAGCGTTGGCTACGACAACGCCCTTTACGTAGCCGCTTCTGCAGGGCTTAATACAGACCATTTTGAAGCCGGAGTTACCTTGTCCCTTGGCTTGCAAATTGCCAATCGACAGTACCGTGATGGAGTTGTGGATGATGAAGACTATAATTACCATGAGGATTTCATAAATGTCGCTTCGGACTTGATTGCTCCGGGGATTTACGCATCTGTTTACGAGGGACGAGTTTCCCTAACTTATTCCGGAAGTGTCTATTGGCCGGAAAATGTATTCAATGACGATGAGGGCTCATTCGATCCCTATGTGAAGACTAAGGGGAGTTTCCTGCCTACTGCGGTCTTTACCCATCATTTGAGTGTGGGTTACATCTTTGATAAGGGTATTGGAATTCAACTGGGCGTTACCAGCGTCTTTGGCGAATTTGAAGGCTGGCACTGGTCCGGATTTGGTGGCCTTGAAATAAATCTTTAATTTTTATTTGACAATTTTTGTAGATTATTCGATATAACTAATGAACCGCCGATTTAACCTTACTTGCGGGCGGGTAAATAAACAGCTAAATGAGGAGGCCTTATGGCTTTGTCTTTTGATTTTCGTCCGAAAAACGGATCCAGTTCTCATTCTCAAGCAGTAAAGAAGTTCTGCGACGGCTTTCATGTGGATTCCGCTAGTGAACTGGCGCAAATTATTCGGGAGCGCATGGCTGCGAAGGGTTACGCTCCCGGCGATCTTCTGGAAATGTACAAGCGCCACTGCGAAAGTCGTGATGTAAAACTCAGGGAAACGGATTCCAGCCTGCTGGCAAAATTTTGCCATATGGCGGAAAATGGAATGGTCCCCAGGCGTTTGCGTTCCTTTGTTTACGCAACACTGGATATTGGCGAAAAAGAACTGGCCGAAGCTCTCGCCCAGCATGAACTGCGCAAGAAAATGTCTGCTGCCTTAGGCCGTGATCATGGGGCGGAATGTTTTTTGCACAACCTGCCGCTGATTCTGAAGCACAGGGATTTTGTGATGAAGTATCGGGAATTTGCCTCACTGCAGTTTAACAATGTGGGCTTTAGCTACTGCTGGTTTAAGGGCAGGTACATTTGCCTGGGTGAACTTCTGAATTACTACAAGTACGGTTTTGGCATCGCTTATCATGGCTGCCCTCACTGCGGTGGCGATGTTCATAATTACTGGTGTGCGGGATCTGTACTTTCGGGCTCCCGCTCCGTTAGCGGTGTTTGCATTTCTTGCGGGAACAAGGTTCACAATGCCGAAAGCTATCGCGAAACATCCACGGGTCTGGTGCCTGCTCCCCGCGAAATCCTCATGAGGGATAAGCGCTGCTTTGGGGCGCCGAAGACAACCTTAAGCTACATCTTGCCGGCAACCCATGTACCCTGCGAATTTGTGGACGAAAACCCCTGGGATATTTTCAGTCTTGTGGCGTTGCTGAAATCACTTTAGCGGCAGCCCGCGTCTCACGTTCCCTGGCTTCTCGCTGGGAGAAGACGCAACCGCAGAAATTCTGGCGGTACAGGTGGTACTGTTCCGAAAGCTCGGTGGAACGCTTGAAGCCGCCCTTCTTTTTTAAATCCGTGGGTAAACGCTTTACGCCGTATTTCTGGCACTGTTCTTCCATTACTTCATTGAGGACTTGAGCGTCCTTCATGGGGCTGATGGTAAGGGTGGTGGTGACGAAATCTGCGCAAAGTTCTTTTGCAATACGTGCGGATTCTGCCAGACGCATTTCAAAGCACTTGCGGCAACGCTTGCCGCCTTCCGGTTCGTTTTCAAGACCGCGGACGAACTCGTAGAATTTCTTGGGTTCGTAAGGGCCTTCAATCAGCGTCACTGGATTTTTGGTGGGAAACTCTGCAACAAACCGTTTGATTTCTGCAACGCGATGACGGTATTCTTCGTCGGGTGAAATGTTGGGGTTGTAGTAGAAAACTGTAATCCTGAAAAACTGGGAAAGATATTCGATGCTGTAGCTACTGCAAGGGGCGCAACAGGCGTGCAACAAAAGGGTGGGAACTTCGCCCCGCTTTTGTAACCCGCGGATAATGTATTCCAGATCCCGCTGGAAGTTGTGCTTTGGGGGCTTGTGTTCCGACGGTTCCATTTCCTACCCGATGACTGCGTAGGTGGCGGTGACCCAGTAACAGATGGCGGTGACAACGGCCAGGGGGCCCATGACCCACTTTTCCTTGGGGCTAATGCTGAAAAACAGGGTGGCCATATAGAAGGTCATGTAGCAGGCAAAGAAAAACGTGAAGATAATGGTGATGATGTTAGGCAGAATGGTACACAGGGTTTCCGGCAGGACATGTCCTGCGGTGAGCAGGAACCACATGGCGACGAACTGCATAATGATGGGCATGACGAAAGCGGGGCGCAATCCCTTGGGAATGACGCGGTACTTGCCGCCCATGGCGAACATGCCTAAAGGGGCGCCTAGAGCCAGGGCGATGTTTAGGCCCAGGCTGGGCAAAAAAGTAATTGCACCGATTGCTGCAGGAATAATCATAACTCCAAATATAGTAACCCCAAGTAGGGGTACAAAAAAAGACGCTCTTCGGAAAAAGGAGGTAACCAAAGAGCGTCGAGGGAGTGTTTGTGTTTGGGTACCGTTAAAGTACATATTATTCCGGATGGAAAACATCTAAAACGTATTTTTCTTGGTTACCGAAGTATACAGGAATATGCCTCGAAAATGGTAAAACATGCGGTTTTTTAGCTAAAAAAGCCATTTTACTTGAACGATTCCGTGTACGGGGTGGAACTCTTTGTTCCGTATTTTCCTAAATGTGACCAATAATTGACTTTGGATATGGTTGGTTCCGACTGTGGTTTCCGTACGGATTTGGGTGTTTTTCCGGGGGGATCCCTTGGGGAATTGTAGGACCATACGGGCCTTGATTTGGTCCGCCGGATGGTAAGTCAAGTATACCTGGGACTGTGGGACGGAAAAGCCTTCGCCTCGGGTATGGCGACTCTTGATGGCCCCTTCCAGAGTGAACTGCTGAAAATATCCGGAGGTGAGTTTTACCCGCAGGTCGTTTTCCGGACAGTGACTTTCCGCCTCCAGGCATGTTATGCTGAACAGTCCCCGCAGGGCGTCAGGGCCAGACTCGGCGGAAACTTTCAGTCGGCCTTTAAGTGCGTTCGTCGGGATGTCCGCCCGCCCTTGGCTTTTTCCGGTGGCGTCGTTTTCCTGCGGGATGGAGACTTGGGCGTTGGCAGTCAGCCTGCTGTTCCATAGGGCGGGAACGGTTGCGCTGACCTGCTGGGTTCCGGTGAACTCGTTCTTCAGGAGAGTGGGGGAGAGCCTTGCGATTTCAGGAATGTCCGTCCCGTGATAGTAGGCTGTCGTCTGCCAGGAAACCTTAACGGCAGGCGGCTTCCCGCCGGTTCCGACGGTAGATGACTTCCCGTTGGTTCCGCCGGCGGACTTGGCGGTTGATTTCTGATGGAGCCGTAGTTTCAGGAGGGGAGCGTCCTGCCCCCGCTGGTACCAGCCTGCAAAATCCAGCCAAGGCGTCTTCAGCTGGATTCCGCCCAACGCAAGTTCCCGTGGCCTCCGGAAACCATCCCAGTAAAATAGGCTTGCGGTGACGTTCTTCTGGAATTTGTACCCTAGGGAGGTGTTCCAATGGAGTGCTGTGTCCAGCGAGGCTTGCAACTGGAATTTCCCCACCGGATAGAGAATGCCTGTACCCCACAAGGTGTCGGTGGGAATCTGGCTGTGTAATTCTCGGGTGGAAATCTGCCCGAAATAGGCTTCGCTACCGTGGTTCTTGTAAGCTAGCTGGGAGTGGGTTCCCAAGTGCAGGGAATAGCGGTAGAACCGTATGTTCAAATCCGTGAAATGCCGCTCCAGCATTCCTAACGAATCCATTCGAGCTGTCCAGGAAACGTAACCCTCCGGCGTAAGGGAGGGCGCGATTCTTTTCTGTACGGTCTTTTCCTCTTCGCATGATTCCAATGCAAGCGCTTGGGACAGGAGGCATGCCTCTTCAAAATTCCCGTCCTGAATCAGATCCAGAAGTTCGCCTGCCTCTTCTGCCGTAATCAGGCCGTCGTCCCACCAGTCAAAAATCTGGGATTCCTGAAGGGGGGTGTGGTCAGCGGTTGCCCAGGTCGTGAACATTAAAGTAACCAGCAGGATTTTCTTCCGAAATTTCATTTTGCAAGTCCGTGTACAGTCGTTCATAAAAAACCTCTTCCTATACACGTTCTTTTGCCCCCATTTGTACGAAAAATTTTCGTAAAAGTTTCGGGATTTCTACTTTTGGGACATGGCAAATTCAAACTGGTCAAAAAAATCTGGAAAGTCCTGGAGTAAAATTCCTTCCCGCATGCCTGCCCGCGGTGCAGATGCACTGGGTAGCGCCTTTGTGCCACACATGAAGGCTCCCCGCACGGAATTTCCGCTGTTCAACGGCAAGCGCGTGAAGCCTTCCCTGGAAGGTCTGGACAAGCTTCTGCATTACTATGGTGTGGAACTTCAGGAAGAAACTCTGAAGCAAATCTGGGAATACCACCAGTTGATCCGAGCCAACAATGAAGATCAGGATTTGACTCGCCTGAATGCTTTTGAAACGATGGTGGAGCGCCACTATGCGGACTGTACCTTGATCAACGCCTACGTGGAAAAGTGGCCCGCCCGAATGATTGACGTGGGTAGTGGCGCTGGTTTCCCGGGGATTCCCCTGAAGATCGTAAATCCCAAGATTAATTTGACGCTGTGCGAACCTCGTCCTAATCGAGTGAATTTCCTGAACATGGTCATCGAGAAGTTGGGGCTTACAAACATCGATGTCTTTGGCCACAAGGTTACTAGCCATAGCATGACTATCCCTGTGGATGGCGTCATTAGCCGAGCCTTTGAACTGATGGAAAAGACTTTCCCTCGTCTTCAGAATTCCCTAAAGATAGGCGGTCGCGTATTCTTTATGAAAGGCCCCGCTGCTGCAGATGAACTGAAGGCTTTGCGCCCCGAGGATTATGGTTATAAACTGCTGGAAAAGCATTTCTACACCATCCCCAACAGCACCCAGGAACGCTCCCTCGTTATCTTTGAAAGGGTTAAATGATGCAAGGGGACTTTGTCCCCCTGGACCCCCTAAAAAAGAATTCGGCCTTCCAAGCAACGCTTGGTTGGCCTTTTCTTTTTTGAAGAAAATACTGCGGCTCGGAAAAGCGTGTGCAAGCACCCGCACTTCACTCGCCTTACGTATTTTTGCTTGAGCGCCGCTGAAGCGACTCCTCAAGAAAATTCGGGGATTATAAATCGGGATTGCGAAGATGCAGGGGGCAGAGCCCCATTCAATAAACTCCACCAGAAGTTCAATACCATAACAAATTGAGGAGGTACTTTAGTACCCCTCAACGAGCGAGGCAAGGAAAGCAAGTGCAGAGCACTTGTGAAGCCGCAGACTAGCGACGGGGTTCCAAGGGGCAGAGCCCCATTCAATAAACTCCACCAGAAGTTCAATACCATAACAAATTGAGGAGGTACTTTAGTACCCCTCAACGAGCGAGACAAGGAAAGCAAGTGCAGAGCACTTGTGAAGCCGCAGACTAGCGACGGGGTTCCAAGGGGCAGAGCCCCATTCAATAAACTCCACCAGAAGTTCAATACCATAACAAATTGAGGAGGTACTTTAGTACCCCTCAACGAGCGAGACAAGGAAAGCAAGTGCAGAGCACTTGTGAAGCCGCAGACTAGCGACGGGGTTCCAAGGGGCAGAGCCCCTTGCGTCATTATTAGAATTTAAACAGCATGCCGAAGCGCATCTGACCGTCGCGAACACCATCGTTATCGCCTACGTCCTTGATGGTGGCGAAGTCGAACTGAAGCATGTCAGACAGCATAAAGCCGAAACCGAAGTCCACTTCGTTACGTTTACCGGTTCTATCGTACAGGTAACCTGCGCGGAGAGCAATGGTATTTGCGTAGGTGAATTCAGCACCCAGGTTGAATACGCCCTGGAGAAGAGAATTCTTGGCGGTAGTCAGGCCTTCGCCTCCGCGTTCGGGATAGAGGATAGACTTCCAGCAGGAAATGTAGAAGGGTTCCGGATTGCCCTTGTTGTCATCGTACACCACTTCGCGGTTGTAGTCGGCTGCAATGACTAGCTTGTAATCTGCAAGTGCCAGCACTTCGTAGGAAAGTCCCAGACGCCAAGTCAGAGGAATGGGGTCTTCGATGGTCTTGTCTACGTAGTAAACGCTAGGGCCGATGTTTGCAAGAACCAATGCCAGGTTCAAACCATCCACAATCAGGTTCTTCTTGAGTACGCCAACGTCGAAAGCGTAACCGAAGGTGGTTGCATCCTTTTCACCGGTGGAGGCGCCGGAGCTCAAGTCGGAGTAGAAGAACTTGATGGAAAGACCCAGACCCCAGTCACCGGGGAAGCGGGTACCATAGCTGAAACCGCCTACGATTTCGGAACTGTTGTAAGCCACCAGGTCATCTGCGTCCACATCGCCAGAGGCAACTGTGGAACCGAAGCTGACGAAGTTCACGAAGAAGCCCATGGTACCCCAGTCGTTCAGAGGAACGGTCATGCCGCCGTACAGGTGGTACAGGTCGGGGATGTTCAAGATGGGCAAAAGCTTTTCGTAGAAGGCACTCAACTGGTAGTCGGCATCCTTGAACTGTTCCATACCGTTGGCGGTACTGAACCAGACGTCGTTACCTTGAGGGAGAACGGACCAGACCTTGTTTACGGAGAGACCGTTGCCAGAGTGATAGTGAACCCATTCGTCCTGGACTTCACCGCTGGCTTCTTCTTCGGCGGTGCGTTCCAATTCGGCCTTACGACCGCTGGCGGTTGCGTAGTTGGGCAGGTGGCGCCATACGCCCTTGTCGGTGGCGATCCAGATGCCGCCCTTCTGGTCTACGGAAATGTCGTTAACGTTGTTGTCTGCAAACTGGACTTGTTCCCACTTGCGGAGGTTGAAGTGGGAGAGTCCGCCCTTATGGGCTGACCACACATGGCCGGAACTATCCACGGCAAGTGCGGTGGGATTCAAGTCCATGACGCCGTCTTCTTCGGTGAACAGGCTCCAGCGGTCCTTGTCGTTCACGCTCTTCTTGGGAACCAGACGTGCAACACCAGCACCGTCTGCAGCTACAAAGAGTTCCTTACGGCTTTCGGACCAAACCAGGGCCTTGATGTTCTGGCTGGGAAGGACCTTGCCCTTCTGTTCGAACTGGCCGTTACGGTAAACGAAGAGGCCGTTGTCGGTACCGATCCAGATGGAGGCGCCCTGGCTTACCAAGGCGTTCACTCGATGAGAGCCCAGCTCACTGTCGTAGTTCTTCCAGCCCTTGCCGTCGAAACGGTACAGAGACTTGGGGGTACCTACCCACAGCTTTTCGGTGCGATTTTCGTACAGGATGGCGGTGATGGTGTCCTTGACGATCAGGTTCCAGGGCATCTTCACTTCGATGACGTGCTTTTCGTCTTCGGCAGTCTTGATGTCGTTAAAAGCCTTTACCTGGCGGAGGTTTTCTTCCAGACCACGTTCGGAACCAGCGTAGACCTTCACGGCGTCCTTCACCTTGGCGTTACCCTGGAGAGTGATGGAGTGGTAGTTCACCCATTCTTCGCCATCAAATTTCAAAATACCTTCGGCGGTGCCAGCCCACAGCTCGCTCTTGCTAAAGAGGCCTGGTTTGGAACGGGAGGCCATGCGGGTAAAGTAGGGAGCAGTCTTTGAGTCTGCCTTGTAGCTCATGCGCCATTCGTCAGCCAGAGGGCCGAAAGCCAGGCCTGCCGGGTTGTAATACATGGCGGTTGCGTCATCTGCAAGGGCCGCACCTGCTTCACCCATACCCAGCTGGCGGGCGCCAACAGGCATTTCAAGAGTGATGATTGCAGAACCTGCAGAGAATGCCAGGGCCGGAGCCAGAAGAAGAGCAGGAAGAAGTTGTTTACGCAAGGTGCCTCCAATCCGGTACGTCGTAATTGCTGCCGCGGGACGGAACCACAGCCTTCCAGCCGGACTTGCTGGGATTTTCCCAGGGCTGCTTGGGCAGGAGTCTGCAGTCGCAACCAAGAACATAGGGCGGAAGAATTTCGGCGTGGTTTCTGATCTGTTCGCGGGTAATAAAGTTGTCTTCGCTGACGAAGTGGCAGTATTCCTTGCCCTTGGGCCCCAGCTCGATGCGGTAAGTGGCGGTTCCGTTCTTGTCCCCTTCGTCCACCGTGCGGATGGTTTCTTCCATGGTGGCGTTCCACTGGGCAATCAAAGCTTCCTTCTGGTCGGCACTAAGATTCTGAGTGTCCAGCCAGGAGCGGAGAGACGCTTCCGAGGGCTTTACTGCAGTCAGGGATTCCCTGGCGGGGCGAACCACCACAGCGTACTGACCAGACACGTCGATCACAGGCTTGGGTTCGTCTTTTTCGTTTGAACTGTGGATCACCACGTAGGCGCCGATGGCGGCCAGGATGATGGACAGCACGATAATTGCGATAACAATGACTATTGATAGCATATTCAATTCCGTTTGGGGTTTTTCCCGTACTCTCAAAAACTAGCATTTTCTATTTTGTGGGATAGGAGATTATATGCCGAAACTAAAGATTTTTCTTGTACTGTTGATGAGTTCCCTGTGCTTTGCCGTCCCGTTTAAAACGGAAACCGTAAAGGAAGGCGCTGGTGATCCCATTCGTTCGGGTCAGCTGATCAAGGTACACTATAAAGGTTACCTCTATCTGGATAGCGCAGCAATCGCTGCCGAAAAGGCTCGCCTGGTGGATTCCCTCCGCGTTGCAGATTCCCTTCGCCTGGCAAATGACCTGAGTGCGGAACAAATTGCTGGAGTGTCAAATCCTGACAATTCAAAAAAGAAGGATGCTAAGAACGCTCCCGCCGATACCGCCAAGACCGAGGACACCTCTGCAGCAGTAGATACGGCCAATGTGGGCAACAAGCTGTTTGCCGATTCCTACGAAGGTGGCGAACCTCTGGAATTCACTCTTGGTATGGGCCAGGTGATTCCGGGTTGGGAAAAGGGCCTTGTGGGCATGAAGGTGGGTGAAGTCCGTAAGCTTTACGTTCCTTACCAGATGGCCTATGACGGAAACTCCCTGGATGGCATTCCCGCCTATTCCGACCTTTACTTCGAAGTGGAACTGGTTGCCGCCGAAAAGCCCATGGAACCGGATGTTTTCCCCAAGAATGTGGAAGGCCTCAAGTGGCGTGAAGTTGCCAAGGGCTTGAAGATTAACGATGAGAAGGTTGGCTCCGGAAAGCCCACTGCCATTGGCTCCGTTCTCAAGGTCCACTATACTGGCTGGCTCCTCTCTGGCCGTAAGTTCGGTAGTTCCAAGGACATGGGTAAACCCCTGTCAGTGATTCTTGGCAACGGCAAGATGATTAAGGGCTGGGAACAGGGTCTGGATGGCATGCGTGAAGGCGGCGTTCGCTGGTTCCGTATTTCTCCCAATATGGGTTATGGTGCTCAGGCTTTCTCCATGATTCCTCCCAACTCCACCTTGATTTTCCGCGTGGAATTGATTTCCTCCGAAGTGGATGAAGAAATTGCGGAGATGATGGACTTCTTCCCGGATACTACGACCTTGAAGATTGAAAATGGCTCCGAAGGTCTTCGCTACGCTATCATCAAGGAAGGCGAAGGCGAACCTGCCCAGAAGGGCATTAACGCCAAGGTCCATTATACCGGCTGGCTTACCAACGGTTACAAGTTCGATAGCTCTCGCGATCGTGGCCAGCCCTTCGACTTCCCCCTGGGTGGCGGCCGCGTGATCCGTGGTTGGGATCTGGGCGTTCAGGGCATGCTTCCGGGCGAAAAGAGAATCCTTATTGTACCTCCGGGACTGGGTTATGGCAGCCGTGGAGCGGGCCCCATTCCGGGCGGATCTACCCTGATCTTCGCTGTGGAATACCTGGGCGAGTAAATTCATACAAAACCTATAGCATTTCAAGGAAAGGACCTTTGACGGGGTCCTTTTCTCTTTTTACTTTTGTAATATTGAAAAGAGGTTTTCATGAGAATTTCTACAAAGGGTCGATATGCTTTGAGAGTCATGGTGGACTTGGCCAGACAGGGTCGGGAAAACTATGTAAAGCTACAGGCTTTGTCTGCAAGACAGCAAATCTCTGAAAAGTACCTGGAAGGAATTCTTGGAACGTTGGTCCGCGCCAAGGTCCTGGAAGGCTCCCGCGGCAAGGGTGGTGGTTACCGCATGCGCTGTGAACCCACCGAATGTACCGTGTGGGACATTTTGAAATTGACCGAAACCTCTGTGGCGCCTGTGGCTTGCCTAGATGATGAGGAAAACCGTTGCGAGCGCGCCTCTACCTGCATTACTCTTCCCGTGTGGAAGGAACTGGATTCCCTGATTCGGGGCTATCTGGAAAGTGTTACCCTGGATCAGTTCCTGAGAAACTTGCCTGAAAATGAAGGGGTAGTTCCCGATGGCAAGCAGTGGAGTTGCGGATTGTAGTCATGGAACAGACCTTCGTCTTTTCAACAGTTCTTGTAGCCAATTGCTTTGGCATTTTCCTGATTCTGGTCCTGATCGCCAGTAACGCCTGGCGCCTTAAGGATAAGACTCCGGAAAACCGCAGCATTGTTGCCTTAAGCGGGCTTGCGTTCCTGGGGTGTATCCTTGATCCTATCGTCTGTTGGCTGGATGGTGTTCCCGGATTTGTTTCCCATTACGTAAATTACATTCTGAATGGATTGTTGTACTGGGTCGACATGCTTAGTGCTTTTGCCTGGTTCATGTTCATGGTTAGCCACATGCAGTTCCGCCTGAAGTTCGTCCACAAGGCTATCTTGGGGGCGTTCCTTGCTCTAGGCATCTTTGCCATGATTGTGAACTGTTTTGTTCCCATCATCTTCTACGTAGATGACAATAATCGCTATGTTCGTGAATTTGGGTACTACCTGTATGTATTCATCTGTCACGGATTTGTGATTGATAGCATGATTCTTTACTTGATCGCTCGCAAGAGAGGGGGATTGCTCAAGATGTTCCCCTTCTGGATTTACATCATGCCTTTTGTGGTAGGGACCGTTTGCCAGTCACTCTTCTATGGGGTGTCTGTTCTTTGTGCTAGCTTCGCTGTGTCCATTGCGGGTGTGCTTGCAAGTTTACAGAAAAACATGATTTACAAGGACGATCTGACGGGGGCTTTCAACAAGGCATATCTGGATTTCATTTCCGGCCAGTTCGGTAAGGAGAAGAACAAGATGGTGACCGTGATTCTCCTGAACATTAATGGTTTCAAGACGATTAATGAAAATCATGGACGTGATGTGGGGGACCGTGTTCTTCGTTCTCTGTCCCGCCTGCTGAGCCATGCCGTCGGTGAAACAGGAAACGTCATTCGTTATTCCGCTGATGAGTTCATCGTGCTAATGCATTCTCGTACGGCTATGGTGTCCAGTGTAAGCATTGCTCGCATCAAGGCGAACATTGCGGACTATAACAAGCTTCGCGACTGCCCCTGCAAGATTACGGTGCGTATGGGTGCTTTCGAAATGGATTTCGGTAAGCACAGTATCAACTCTAAGTTAAACGAAATGAGCCAGGCCCTATCATGACTTTACTTCCTGCTGATATAGATCGTCAATCATTCTACCAGTCCAAGTATCGTTTCTACAGGCGATTCGCTTACTGGGTGGTGTTCCTGTCTGTGATGTGCATGCCCATGTACTTCGTTTCGGACTGCCAGCTCTTTGGACGTATGGCTTGGGAAACTCTTCCCGCACGTCTGGTTCCTTTCCTTGGACTGCTTATTTTCATCAAGATTGCCCGCAGTACCCGTTATTACAAGCCCATGGTAGTTGCATCCTATGGTGTGCTTCATATGATTCTGCTCTGTACCATGTGGGCTGTCTATTTCCTTCCGGACAAGACTCATTTTTCTGAAGGGGCCTGCATTACTCAGCTGCTGTTTTTCGCGGTAGGCTTCGCTGCTCCCTGGGCTTATTCTACCATAGCTCATACCCTGGTTATCGTCTTCATTCTGGTGAGCCATCCTATTGTTCAATACCAGAATCTGGATATCATCTTGTCCTTGAACGTTCCCTGCTGGATAGGCATTTGCGGATGTCATTTCTTTATGGAAAAGCTATACGTAAAGCACTATACTATGTCCGAACGTCTGCGTTACCTGTCCCTCTACGATGAACTTACTGGCGCACATAACCGCAACGTGACAAAGACTCTTATTCGTAGGGATGGAACTCGCTTTATCGACGAATTTGTGGAACCTGTTAGCCTAGCCATGTTCGACATTGACCATTTCAAGCAGGTGAATGACGAGTATGGTCATCCCTGCGGGGACCGTGTCCTTAAGGAATTTGCGGCTACCGTATTGGAATCCATCCAGAAGAAGGATTGCTTCGTTCGCTGGGGTGGTGAGGAATTCATCTTGATTCTTCCCCAGACGTCTATTGAACGTGCCCATACCTTTGTGGATGATATTCGCCAGAAGTTCCAGGACAGGAACAATGGCGTATGCCCCGTAACGGTATCTGCAGGTATTTCTGGTTATGATGGTGAGAATTACAAGCTTGCCATCGATAATGCGGACAAGGCGCTCTACCAGGCAAAAAATCAGGGCCGTAACCGTGTGGTGGTTTACGACCCTTCCATGAACTAATTCAAAAGTTCTTTTAAATCACTAGATGCCGTCGATCTCGACGACTTTCTTGTTGTTTGTACTTCCCAGCACAACACGAACGTCGCGCTTTTTCACCTTGAAGTGTTCGGCCAGAAGTTCGCAGATGGCTTCGTTAGCGGCGCCTTCTACGGGAGGTGCCTTTACTTCTACCTTGAAGCTTCCGTCAGGCTGGGGCGTGACGGACTCTCGCTTGCTGCGGGCGTGTACCTTGATGTTGATCTTCATGGTTGTCGCTCTTGAAAGGGCGGCTTAGGCCAGTACGTTACCGGTAGGGGGAACCTGTCTTCTGGGCTGCTGCTCCAGGGCTTCCAGTTCACGCTGGTCGTTTTCCATAGCGGAAAGCAAGTCTTCCTGACCCTTGATGAGGGAGCGGCAACGGATGAAATAGTTGGCGCGGATCTGCTTCAGCTGTTCGATTTCCATACGGAGTTCTTCGGCTTCGCGCTTGGTGCTCTCCACTTCGCGGACGGCGCGGGCCTTGGCTTCGGCGATGATGATTTCCGCTTCCTTTTCGGCAGTGGCCTTCACTTCGTCGATGGTGCGCTGCATGGTAACCACGGCGTCCTGGATGGTCTTTTCAATCTGGCGGTAGTAATTGACTCGTTCTTCGGCTACCTTCAGGCGTTCGGTCAGGTCGGTACGGTCTCTGGACATTTGTTCGAAGGCCTTGGCTGCTGTGTCGAGGAAGGCTTTCACTTCGGCGGGATCGATGCCACCGAGGCTTTTCTTGTGGAAAGACTGATTTCGAATGTCAAGAGGTGTAAGTTCCATATTAGACCTGCAATTTCTGAGCCGAAGCTATTTTGTGGAATAATATAATAAAAGCCAGAAAGTGCCGCACGGGATAAAACAATTTATATTGTATCCAAAGGAGAAATATGGGCACACTTAAATAGTTTATCAAACAGCAGCAGACTTTGGAGCGTCGGCTGTTCTGGTCCATCTTGGTTGTGGTGACCTTGGTGGCTACATCTTCTGCGGTATTTACCATATTCGAGGGGTTGAATATGACCGCGTCCCTTTGCAGCATTGGCTGTGCGGCGGTTTGCTTGGTGGTTGCATTGGTTGCGGTGCGAACTTCCCTCTATGACCAGTGTTACCTGGTGCTTTGCTGCGTACTGACCTGTTTCATGCTGCCTTTGCTGTTTCTATTCTGCGGGGGCATTACTAGCGGCATGCCACTCTACTGCATTACGGCTACTGCACTTTTGGCCTATGCAAAGCGCGGGTACCCTAAACTGATTGCGTTCCTTGTTTCTGTGGCGGTCCAGGTGACCACACTTGTAGTGACCTGGCGGCAACCAGAGCTAGTGTTTATGGAATTGAATAGGGATGACTCCTACTTGGACATCCTAGTGACTGTAATTCTTACGTCCATTACGCTTTTTGCGGTGGGCGCTGTGGCCATGCGCTCTTATGCCGTGGAACGAGAGTCCAAGGAAGAACTGCTGGCCAAGCTGGACTACCTGTCCATGCGAGACCCGCTGACGGAAGTATATAATCGTCGTTACCTGATGACCTTCCTGGAAAACGAGGTATGGCGTCGTAGGGATTCCTACTTCTTGTTCATGCTGGACCTGGATGGCCTGGAACATCTTAACTATGGCTATGGACATGCCTTTGGGGATCGCGCCTTGTGTGCGGTAGCCCAGCTTCTTATGCAGAAGAAATCCTCCTCGGGGAAGGAATGCGTGGCCCGCTGCGGAAGTGGCTCCTTTGTGTTCGTGATGGAAGATTCCTCGGAAGGGGAGGCCCTTGCCCGTGGGGAACAGATCCGCCGGGATGTGGAAAACATGCGCTTTGAGGAAAATTCCATGGTCCACTTGACCATTTCCGCTGGGTTTGTGACTTGTGGTAACCGCAGTCTCCTGAATGCAAAGCTTGCTCTGGATAAGGTGATGGAACTTCTTCAGGTGGCGAAGTCCCTCGGGAAGAATCAAATCCGCAGTATGATGGACGGCTAGGGCGAAAAATAAAAATGTTTATAAATTGTTGATAAGGTGAAAGGGTGGCTGTGGAAGACCGAAATTCGGCTGTAAAAGTTGCTTTTATCAAGATTCCACCCCTTGATTTATCATGAATAATTACTAACTTTGCAAACCGAAAAATTTTTTTGGACTTTTAATAAAGGTTACTACAATGAAAAGAACTTTCCAGCCTCACAATCGTAAGCGCGTCAACAAGCATGGTTTCATGACTCGTATGGAAGACCGTTGGGGTCGTGCTGTCCTGAGCCGTCGCCGCGCTAAGGGTCGCAAGCGTCTGACCATCAGCGACACTATCTACAAGAAGTAATTTGGGAATTGGCTCGTGGCCAGTCTACGTTCTTATAGGCTGCCCAACCAGCCCGCTTACCGGCAAGTAGCCGTCCAGGGAAAGTACGTCCGCGGTTCATCGTTTTCGATGAGGTGGATTGACAGTCCGGACGGTTTTTGTCGTTTCTGCTTTTTAGCAAAAAAGAAAAACGGCAACGCCGTTTACCGCAACAGGTGCCGCAGGTTATTGCGACCGCTGTTTTATGGGATGGTTCCCCATATTTCAAAGCCCGTCTGGGCGATGATCATCGTGAACGATAAGGCCGAAGAAGTGACTTCGGAACGGTTCCGCGAAACAGCCGAAAAAATCTTCAAGAAAATGGAATGGAGCCAGAATGCAGACTCCGCCAACCAGAATGGATAAGATCCGTAATATGGCTAGGGGCATGATGATTGCGCCTATCCGTCTTTACCAGGTTATTCATCCTTATTTTTTCCATGGCGTCTGTAGGTTTCAACCGACCTGTTCTCAGTATGCAATTGAGGCTATCCGGGTACACGGAATCCTCAAAGGTTTCTATCTTGCGGTTTTTAGAATTTTAAGGTGTAACCCCTTCTGCAAAGGCGGTTACGATCCCGTACCTCCTAAAAAGGAAAGAAGATGAACAAGAATACCCTCGTCGGAACCATCCTGGTCGTAGCGATCATGGTTGCCTGGTTTGGCTTTGGCCTTTCCGGAAAGCAGGCTCCCGCTAAAGAAGCTCCGGCAGCCCCTGCTGCTGTCGCTGCTCCCCAGAGCGAGACCTTGGCTCCTGCAGCACCCGCTGCTGTTGCTGCTGCGCCTGCAGCTGTAGCACCTGCTACCGCTGATTCCGCAGCCTCCGATTCTGCAGCTGCAGCACCGGTCAAGGTGATTGAACCTCGTACCATCGTGGTGGAAACTGAAAAGTTCATCATGACTCTTACCAACAAGGGCGGTAAGGTCCAGAGTGTTGTGGCTAAGGTTCTTCCTGATTCCACCGGCGCTTTCCCGGAACTGATTCAGGATACCAACCTGGGTGCTTTGAACTTGAAGCTTGGCGCCTTTGACCTGGGCTCCGTTCTGTTTGACGCTGGCGATGCTCCCGAGAAGATTGTGGTGGAATCCGATACTACCGTTCAGTTTGTCTTTACGGAAGGCAACAGCAAGGTGATTCGTTCCTTCGGCTTTACTAAGGATGGTGTTGCTGTTCGTCAGGTAAACAAGTTTGTTGGCTTCCAGCCCCGCGGTTATGAACTGGCCATGGACGGTGGCCTGAAGGAAACGGAAGTGATTCCCTCCGGCAGAAGCCTGGGTGGCAACTCCTACTTCTTTAGCGAAATCATCTATAACAACACCAAGAACGTTGAACGTGAAATGAACAAGGATGGCGTACTGGAAAACGAAACCGGTCGCGTCAGCTGGGCAGGTCTTCGTCGCAAGTACATCGCCATGACCATGCAGTTCGATACTCCGGTGGCCGCTTCCATTAGCGCTACCCCCATGAAGGTTCTTGAAAACGATGCTGATCCGGGTACTTACAAGCTTACTCTCCGCGACGAAGTTCGTTCCGACTCCCTGGCATACAACCTGATGGTTCTCCCTCTGGAATGGAACCAGCTGGAATCTCTGGACAAGGACTACGAGAAGGTGATTGTCAGTGGTTGGCGCTGGTGCGGTGCTGATGTGTGGTTTGTCTGGATTTGCAAGATGTTGCTGAAACTCTTGAACCTGTTCTACAGCATCATTCCTAACTATGGTATTGCCATCATTATCGTGACCTTCATTGTCCGCGGTATCACCACTCCGTTTACTGTCAAGCAGATGAAGTCTACGGGTGCCATGAGCAAGCTGAAGCCCCAGCTGGACGAAATCAACGTGAAGTATCGTAGCGATCCTCAGAAGAAGCAGGCCGCTATTATGGAACTGTACCAGAAAAATGGCGTGAACCCCATGGCTAGCTGCACCGGTGGCTGCTTGCCCATGTTCTTCCAGATGCCGATCTTTATGGGCTTGTTCTTCGTGCTGGGTCGCGCTATTGAACTGCGCGGTCAGCCCGCCTTCCTGTGGATCTCTGACTTGAGCCGTAGTGACGTGGTGCTGAGCGGTTTCAGCATTCCGTTCATCATGCCTGCGGGTCTTGCCCTGCTCCCCATCATCATGGTGATCACTACCTATTTCCAGACCAAGGTGACCATGGGCTCTAATGCCGGTATGGATCCTGCCCAGGCCAAGATGATGACCTGGATGATGCCCGCCATGATGTTCCTGTTCAGTGCTGTGATGCCCTCTGGCTTGGTGCTCTACTGGATCGTTTCCAACATCTGGAGCATTGCCCAGTACAAGATTATCCGTCGCGATCAGAATGGTTCCAACACCAGCAAGACCGTGAAAGGTAAGAAAGTTCAGGATGCACAGATCGTCAAGTAAGAGTTTTTAGGTGAATTCTTAGAGAGCGGGTCTTTTTCGACTCGCTCTTTTTTTATTTTGTAGCTGATAAATAACAACACGGGGTTAGTTATGAATAACAAGGCTCTTAAGTTTTTGGCCTCCGCAGCTGTTGCTGCATTTTTTGTCGGTTGTTCTTCCGACAGTCACGCTCCCAGCACTCCCAAGGACGAAGCTCCCGCAAGTAGTTCTTCTGTGAATCTAGATGAACTGCTGGGCCTGAGCTCCAGTTCTGCAGAAACTCCCTCTGCAAAGAGTTCTGCAAGTAATGCAAAGTCTTCCAGTTCTATCGAAGGTGCTTCCAAGGTAAGTTCCTCCTCTAAGGAATCTTCTGTGGTTAAGCCGGTGGAATCGGATATTGAACGCTCCGCTTGCGACAGCAAGATGAGCGATGTAGAATTGCAGGCTCTGGATGCAACCAACTCCAAGGCGTTTGAATTGTTCAAGACTCTGGGCAATGAACGTTTTGCTGACGCTCAGGAATTGAGTGCCGAAGTCAAGCCCATGTATGCCAAAATCCTGCAGAAGTATCCCAACAGTTGCGGTGCTCAGCTGGGTTATGCCGTTTCTAGCCTGGTGGATTTGATCAACAATCCGGAAGTTAAGAAGTTCGTCGAGACGATTAACGACGCTGACGAAGCAACCTGGCTTTACGAAGGCACCCTCAAGACTTCCAAGTTCCTGAAGAGCTTTGCGAATAGAGCGGGTGAATCCATTACGATTAATGCCCAGAACATTATTGCAACTCAGGTCCTGCCTGCCCTGGATACCTCCATCGCCTATATGCAGAATGTCCTTGCACAGGATGATTACACCATGCAGTTTATGGCGGATGGCAGAAAGCGTGAATTGGACAAGAGTGAATTTGGCCCGGCTCTTGGCGCGATGTTCGGCGCAAAGGCTGTGTTCACGATGGCTGTTAGCCTGAACTTCGAATTTGACGAAAATGGTTCCTATGACTGGTTCGCAAATTACACGGACGTTCGCCTTACGGATGTGGGTGCTCATTCTGCAAAGCAGACCGCTGCTATCCGTTTCCTGAGCAACTTGCTGGGTAGAAATGGCGTGTTCTCTGCTGTAAATCCGGGTTGGGAAAAGCAGTGGAATTCTGTTCCCGCCTTGCTGGATAGCGCCCTTCGCGAAACTCGCGCTGGCTTGAAGTATGGTATCAACGAATCTATGGATGAAGGCTCCCAGATCTACGACATCTACGTTGTGGGCGATGGTGCCGATGCTGACGTAAGCGTGAAGGACTTGCAGGATGCGGTAAGTGCCATTGACGTAATCCTGAACGAAGTCCTGGATGGTCCTTATATCATTGACTTTGGGGATGTCAAGGGCGATCTGGATTACAAGCTGACCGTGGATATCAAGAAACTCTTTGAAAATACCAAGGGCTACGAACCGTTCCTTCCGTATTATTCCTTTGAAGATCCTTCTGACTTTGGTACCTTCTACTTTACGGATGCCGAGGGTAACAAGGTTTCTACCCTCCGGGATTTCCAGGGCGATAATACTCACTTGACGGAAGCTAACGTCTACAACAAGCTGTACTTCCCGGATCCGTCCTTTGGTGGAATCTTCCCCAAGTTCAAGACTCAGAAGGATGTCTGGGATTTCCTGATTCAGTTAGATCGTCTGTAATTTTCTCTGCATGATGAAAATTCTTCTCGGTTTACTGCTCCTTGCTGTGAGCAGCTTCGCCTGGAATACAAAGGCCCTTGTGGATTGCAACGGCCTTTTTTTGCTTGACCAGAAGGAACGAAAAATCAGCGGTTCCGCTTGCATTGTTTCCGATTCCACCCAGGTGAAAAACTGGATGGTACAGGGCGGCTTTGTCCATCTGGGATTTGAGGGCAGCTGGAAATATGATGGCATGAACGAGTATTACACCTGGACTCTTTCCGGAAGCAAGGACTTGAATCTGGGATACGCTACCATACAGTCGGATTTCAAGCATGTCAACTTTCGCGTGGACGTAATGTCCTTGCCTCTTTTTGTGGCATCCACCCACTGGGACACCTTTGACTCTACGGTGTTTGCTGGCGCCTACTATGGTCGCGGTCGTCTGGACTCCGTCAACGTGAAGTGGAAATCTGCTGCCGCCTTGAATATTATTCCCGTGGTGGAAGGCGCTTACGAAAATACGTTCCAGTTTAGGCGCTTTACCCTAGGTTCAAAATTAGGTAACCATCAGGTTGATGTGGGCTTTACCTATGGAGATACTGATCCTGTTACAAATCGGGAAGGTTATGTGTTCAGCGACTCGTCCGAATTCTGGGCCGTTGATCCTTCCTATTCCTACAGGAACTTTCCTCATGAGTTCTCTGCAGACTTCATCTACATTTACGCTGACCAGCATTTCTTTGGCTTGCTGCGGGAAGACGGAAGTGAAAAACGTTTCTTCTATCTGCCTGCAGGACTTGATGTAAATTTGCTTCACCTCAATTACAAGCATTATTCTACTGCGGACCCAAATAGGGATGCCTATTGGGAAGCCCGTGGTACTTATGCCCAGCTGGACTTGAACATTCCTTGGGAGGAACGCCGGTTCTATGAGACGATGGCTCCCAATCGTGCCTTGACCAGTTCCATTATCAAGACTCTTTCCTTTAGCGTGTTTACCCGAAGTTTCCGCGTGTATGGAACGGGTTCCATATACTTCGGGGATCTAGGTTACGAATATGACTGGGACATTGTGAAAGGTGGCTGGCATTTGAAACCGCGGGTAGGCATGGATGTGTTTTATGCGAATGCTCATGCAGAATTACGCAAGCGTACGGAAACGTCCAATGTACTTTACGCCAGCCATTACACGGATACCTTAAGCTGGGATATTGATGTGGTGGGCTCCTTGGTCTCTTTGGGCTTTGGCTTTGAAACTCCCAAGGAACATTTCTTCTCTTCCATCGATATTTCTCAGGTGGTTCCCTTCTATTACAATCTTGAAAAATATCCGCCGGTAAAACAGAAGGTTGTGATTCCGGAAGATAATCCAGAAGCCCCCGTAGTGGAAGATGTCCCAAACGTAAGAGAAGATAACGTCTCTAATGTGAATAAGTTCTTCCAGCTTTTTAGAAACGGCTTTATGATAAGAGTTAAAGCTGGTTTGTTCTTCTAGAATGATTAAAGTGCTAAATGCAAAAAACTCCCGAGTGTGAACACCCGGGAGTTTTTGATTGAATTGAGGAGGATTACTTGAATTTCATTACCTTGGAGGTATTGCCCATGCGAACCATGTAGGTACCGCTGGTGGGAACAGTGAGCTGTGCACCATCGGTGAGCATTCCCTTCTTGATAAGCTGGCCCTGCATGTTGTAGATTGCATAGCTCTTGCTGGAGGGAGCGCTCTTTGCCATGGAGCCGATTCCCATGACAGCCTTCTGAAGAACCTGGCCTGCCTTGAAATTGACGGTAAGTTCGTTAATTCCGTTCAGGAGGATGGTTGCTTCGTTGGAGCTTGCGTTCAGGTCCTTCGGATCCAAGAAGACGTACAGAGTGTCAACGCCATCGTTTCCAATGATTCGGCTTGAACCATCAACACAGAGGTATTCGTCCTCTCCGATTTTTTCGTAGAGATGAACCCTAGGATTGTCTGCATCGGCGAAGTAGGTTATTCCTACGGCATCATCAATACTTAGATAAGCATGATTTTCTGTATCGTCAAGAATTGTGGAAATGTAGATCGGGGTGGGGACACCTGCGACAATTTCCGTTGTGGCCGTGTAGTGGAGTCCCTTTAGCTGATTGCCGTTGGAGTCCAATACGTCGGCTTCTGCTGTAGCCAGAATGTTGACACCACCTGTAGAACGGAATGTTTCCATTTTTTTTGTGCGACCATTGATGGATACTAACAGAGTCCATCTGCCGGGTTGAATGGAGAGTCGTTTCTTGTTCACCTTAGGTTCATAAGGGTTGGTCAAGTCGATTCCGGGTACACTTTCCTTGCCAGAAGTAAGATGTGTTGTTTTTCCTGTATTCCAGTCAGCGTTAGATATCAGATAGTACTCAATATTGGAACCCACAAGTTCTTCTATGTCCTTGCCACATGCGGTTTCATCAAACGTGCTGTAGCAAATATCATAGGCTGTTGTATTTTCCGATACATCACGATGCTTATTGACAGTGATTGCAACTTTGTTTTCGTCACTGCAGTTCCCATCAACAAAAGGATCGAAGGTATACCAGCCAATTTCTTCGGTACCATCAAGGAGCTGATCCTCGTCTGAGACGAAGTACAGGGTTTCCTTATCGTATGCTTTAAAGAGCGAGGCCAGGGGAATGGCGGTCACAGCGGAACTGGATTCCCAGTTCCCCTTTAGACCGATCACGTTATCACGATTTGCATCGTTGCTGGGGTAAAAAACGACGTTGTCTGAAACTTCGCCTTCAAAAGTGTAGGTAAACCAGCCGCACCTATTGGGAATTTCGGTCATGGCCTTACCGGTCACGCCTCCATCCATTGAAATCATAGGTGTCTGGGATTCCCAACTTTCATTGTCGGAAGGAACGAGTACGTTGATTGTCTTGCCGGCAAATGCGCTTGTTGCGCCAGCGAGTAATGCAGCAGAAACTGCAAAAGTTCTATATAACTTCTTCATATAGCCTCCTAATGTTTTTTTATCAGGAACCCAACCTGATAAACAATGGATTATTTCCCATCATTGTCAAACATAATGTTTTTTTTAACAAAGACAACCGGTTTTTCCGTTTTTGCAAAATAGCGTGACATGTATAACGAAAAAACGGATCCTTTGGGGGATCCGTCTAGAATTATTTGTATTCGTCGCCTTCGAGCGTCTTGCCTAACAGTCTGTACTTTGTCTTGATGGCCGTTCGAAGAAGGGGCCAGCCCACCTTCTGGAAAGGTTTTTCCCATAATAGGTCCGCCGTTTTCTGTAACGAGCTGTTGACAGGGCGGGGGAGCCATTCCTCCTTGAAATCTTCTGCTAGGCCTGCATCCAGAATGTGCTGGATGTAATCTGCATTGAGGGAATCGTAAGCATCCCGACGGATAAAGTGGACCTTTTCCATAAAGTTGAAACGATTCTGCAGAAGCTTCCGCTTGACGAAACCCGCTCCCTGGGAGATGATTTCGGGATAGCAGAACATGACGGGACCGGTCGTCTTGTACAAGGCTTCCATCTGGATTTCTGCCTCATCGAATGTATTGGCGAGACCGATTTCCAGCTTGTGGACTACGTCATAGAAGTTGTCCTGCTCGGGAATTTCCATCATGTGGAGGTAGAACGCACCTAATGCGGGTTGCTTCATATATAGGAAGAAACTCTGGAGGTGCGGTCTCACTTCGTTGTTTTCCGTCAGGGAGACTACGTCAGCCGGGCTAGCTTCTGCCCTACGGATGTAATCGCCAAACTTGTTCTGGTAATACACCATGGAGTCGTTGATGAGCAGGAGGCGCTCCAGGGATTGCATTCCCATGGGGGCCTTGTCCTTCAGGTAGCGTCGCCACATGCCAAAGTCAAACCCGTGGTTTTCCGTCAGGTACAGTTCGATTTTCCGTTCGGATAGAAAATCCAGAGTGTCTTTGGAAAACTCGCGCCTGTTTGTCAGCAGCACTACATGAAAGCCAGTCTCTGCCAGATGGGTAAGCGCAAACTGGACATAGCCGGGGAGGGTATCCCCGGTTTGATAGCTGGCATATAGTGCAAGTCTGGTGATGTTGACCATGGTGACCCTAATTAGCGACGACCGCGCTTCTTGTTTTTAAGCCTTGCGGCTGCAGACATGCCTACCTTGCCGCCACGAGAGGAGCGAGGTTCTTCGTCGCGACTTCTGGATCCACGGCCCCCGCGGGAGGATTTGCCACGGGCGTCACGACCAGAACGTTCAAAGCTAGGTGCGTCTGCGTCAGATCCGCGACGGCCACGGCGACCGCGGTTCCCTACGGAGGTGAATGCCGGTTCGTAATCGTCATCATCGGGCTGGCTGACGTATCCCAGAGCTTCTGCGGCTTCGGCACGGTCCATACGTTCGTTGAAGTTTCGTGCGTCGTTGTCCACATCCTGGCGCGTGCGGCGCTGCTTCTTGGGCTCGGGAGAAAGCTTTTCGATGAGGCTAAAGTCTACCTGGCCGCGGAGAGGATCCACACGGAGTAACTGGACCATCACCTTGTCGCCACGGCGGAAGGTGCGACCGCTGCGCTTGCCGAATGCAAGACCCTGGTCAGCGTTAAATACGTAGAAGTCATCGCCGGCGATATCGCGGTAGCGCACAAGGCCTTCGGCAATGGGATCTGCGATGGAAACGTAGATGCCCCATTCTTCAATGCCGTTGACGGTGGCTTCGAAGTTGTCGCCAATACGGTTGCGCAGAATGTAGCTGCTGCAGACCTTGATGGCGATACGTTCAGTCTTCATGTTCTTGATTTCGTTTGCGGAAATCAGGTCACAGACTTCGATAACGCTTTCCTTACGTTCTGCGGAAATTTCCTTGCCCTTACGAGCCAGTTCACGATGGCACCACAAGTCGGCATAACGACGGATGGGTGAAGTGAAGTGGCTGTAGTCCTGCCAGTTCAAGGCGAAGTGGCCGAAGCTATTGGAGTCGTAATGAGCCTTCTGCATGGAACGGAGAATTCGGTTGGTGAGGGTTTCATCATCACCCGCTTTCTTAATCAGATGTTCGTACAGCTTAAAGGCGGTGGGATTCAAGTTGGTATCGCCACTGCGGGGCTTGCCCAGCTCGCGAAGCATGACGGGAGAACCCTGGAACAGGTTGGGGTACATATAGTACAGTTCCATAATGTCCTTGGTGTCCGGAGCTTCGTGAATACGGTAGATGCCCTGGAGACCGCGCTTCTTCAATTCCTTGGCGCAGCAGTTGTTGGCGATCAACATACATTCTTCCACCCAGCTGTTGGAAATGTCTGTGGTGCGGGGATAGATGTCGATGGGCTCGCCCTTTTCGTCGAAGTGGCATCCAAATTCCGTGCTCTTGAATTCCAGCAGGCCATCCTTGGTGCGGTTCTTTTTCAGCTTTGCCGTCACTTCTGCAAGGTCCTGCATATCCTTGTCGCCCTGTTCCCAGAGGGCCTTTGCCTGCTGGTAAGTGAGGGAACGGGTAATGCGGACGATGCTGCGATGGAAATCCCAGCTAAGTACGTTGGCGTCCTTGTCCAGGATAATCATGCAGGTGTGTGCACAACGATCCACGTCTTCGTGGAGGGAGCAAATGTCACTGGACAGTTCATCGGGAATCATGGGCACTGCAGTCCAGGGCAGATACTGGGTGTAGCTACGTTCCATAGCTTCGTAATCCAGAGGGCTGCCTTCCGGTACGTAGTAGCTCACGTCTGCAATATGGACGCCCAGCTTGTAGCCGCCGTCTTCCGTACGTTCCACAGAGATGGCGTCGTCGTGGTCCATAGCCCCTTCCGGGTCAATGCAGAGAATGGTGGTCTTGCGGTAGTCCACACGGCCCTTGAAATCCTTGGCGGTGGGAGCCTTCAGGCCGGCCACGTAGTCGCGAATTTCCTTGCTGAATCCCTTGGGAAGGTTGGCGTCATCCTGGAACTTCTGGGTGATTTCCTGCCAGGTCATGGATTCCAGTTCTGCGGAATGATCCACCTTTGCCAAATAGCTGTGCTTGCGTTTGGGATGGGGATAGAGGGTGAAACTGATGGTTTCCCCTTCCTTGCCCGGAGCCTGCTTGCGGTGGCACATCTCGAATTCTTTTTCCGTTTCCAGTTCCGTGACGATCCAGTCTTCTTCGCCTACCTGATGGAGGATACCGCGGCGGACGCGGGTGCTCTTGTCGTCGGTGGTCTGGCGGCGGCTACGGGCTGCCGGACGGCGGTTGTCCCCGTCGCTGATTTCAGCCATCTTTTTCAGGCGCTTTTCACGCTTCTCTTCCAGAGATTCGCCATCGCCGGGCTGGTATTCCTTGTTGCTGGTGCGCTTCAGGAGACCCTGCTCCACCATTTCGGCAAGCAACTGCTTAAATGCAACTTTCTGTTTCTTGGGCAAGCCCAGGGCGGCGCGCAGGCGGCTGCCTACCATAGGTTCGTCGTGGAGAATGGCGAGGATCTGATCTTCGCTAGGTAACTGCATAGCCATTTTAAGCCTCCTTTTGTGCATCGCTTGCACATGCCGCCTGCTTGTAGGGCAGGGCGGACTCAATCAAATCTTGTACTTCATCCCTCAATTCGGCCATGGGTTTATCGGCATAATCCTCAGGCTTGATGAGGGGATGGATGACCACCTTGATCTGGCCCGGATAAATGGCCCACTTGACCTTTGGCAGTATTTTATTTACATCTATTAATGTAATTGGTAAAATGGGAAAATGGTACTCTTTCGCCATGCGGAATATACCATTTTGGAATTTCAGCAGGTGACCGTCTACGCTGCGGTGTCCTTCGGGGAAAACGGACATGTTGTAACCCTTTTCCAGACGGCTGTTGACCATCTTGCCCATGCCTGCGTTCTTACGGGGGTTGGTGTGGACCGGAATGCATCCGATGGCGCTAAGCATTGTGCCAAACACGGGTGCCTTCCAGAGGGCCGCCTTGGCAATGAAAATCGTGGGGGAGACGGCTAGCCACAGGACGCTAATGTCCATAAAGCTGGTGTGGTTAGCCACCATGACAAAACCCTTCTTTTCGGGAATGTTTTCTGCCCCTTCCACTGCGATGTCGATGCCGAACAGGCGATGAACCTTTGGCAGATAGAAAACGCAAATCTTGGTGATGTCACTCCATTGTCTGCGGATAAAACCCTTATAGATGAGATAAGGGATCCCGATGACGCACATACCCCCGAAAACGAGGACGTAATAAAGAATTGCAAGTAAAAAACGCATGAAGTTCAATCCTAATTCAAGGATAATCTATATAAAAAAAGCCCGCGGGAACACAATGCTTGTGATTAAAAAAGTTTGAAAAATAGGTCGGACAGGTTATATTAAAAAAGATGACTCTTTCCAAGGAGATGCCTATGTCAAAATGCAGATATTGCAATTCTTCCAGCTATGGTTCTGGCTGCCCTTATAGCCCGACAAAAAAGCATGAACACAATGATGATTCCTCTCATTGTGAGTTTTGTGGTTCGTCTAGCTATGGATCAGGTTGCCCTTACAGCCCGGTCCGCGTGCATCGTCATGGACGTGGTGCAAAATGCATTTGGTGCGGTTCGTCAAGTACCGGTTCCGGCTGTCCGTATAGCCCCACTCGAATGCATGAACGTTAATGTTTAAACAAGAAAGTCCGCATGAAGCGGACTTTTTTTGTGATTACTTAATTTTCCAGTTCAGCTTCTGGCCGGCTGCTAGGGGGACGACTCCGTTGACGATTTCGGGAACGATCCAGGATTCCTTCACTACTTCAATCTGCTGGGTGGTGCGGGGCAGACCGTAGAAGTCTGCGCCGAAACCTGCGATGAAGTTGGGGAGCTTATCCAGGGCGTTTGCGTTTTCGAATTCCTGAACCAGGAGCGGGATTGCTACGGGGGCGCTGTAGACGCCAGCTGCCCCGCAAGGACATTCCTTTTTACCCTGCTGGTGCGGGGCAGAGTCCGTGCCCAGGAAGAACTTGGGATTGCCGCTGAAGGCGGCTTCTCGAATGGCGGCACGGTCTTCAGGCCTCTTTGGCAGGGGCTTGCAGAAATGATGAGGCCTGAGGGCGTCTCCAATGACGTCATCCAGCGTCATCATCAGGTGATGAACGGTAAAGGTGGCTGCCACATTGGCGGGAAGGCGCTTCACTGCCTCCACTGCCTTTGCGCTGGAAAGATGCTCGAAGACAATCTTCAGCTTGGGGAACTTTTCTGCCAGAATTTCCACGCGCTTGATGAAGGCGGGTTCACGATCCAGGCAGAATTCGCCCGGTTCTTCGCCGTGAACGCACAATACGAGACCAAGCTTTTCCATCATGGCGACAACCGGGAATACGGCTTCAAAATCGCTAATGCCATCGGCGCTGTTGGTGGTGACGCCTGCGGGATAGTACTTGCCGGCGACCACGCCTTCTGCCATCATATCCTTCAGGTCCTGTTCTGTGTAGTTGGGATTCAGCTTGAAGGTCATGAGAGGCTTGAAGTCCGGACGGACTGCAGCGGCGGCATCCAGAATTTCCTTCTTATACTGGGCGATAGATACTGCGGATGTCATTGCAGGAACTGTGTTGGGCATGATGATGGCGCGGCCAAACTGGCCCACCAGATCACGAACGTAACCGGGCATCAGGTCGCCCTGACGAAGATGTGCATGGAAATCGTCTGGTAAAGGTAAGAACATAGCTTGAATGAAGAATGAAAGGTGAAAGATGAAAAATGAAGGGTGAAATTAATGGAGGGCGGAGGATTGCTGGGTGCGCATTTCGCGGAACAATTCTCTAGAAATTTCACTATCGGATTCAACCCAGTAGTCAAAGCTTTCGGGTGCGGTCAAGACTTTTCGATGGAGGAAGCAGATATTGCAGTTCAGTTCCTTGGCCATCAAAAGGTCGTGGGTCACGATGATGATGGTGGTTTTGAACAGAGTACGCATGTTGTCAATCAGCGGTAGCAGGTTGCGTCGGTTGTAGTTGTCCAGACCTGCGGTTGGTTCGTCCATCAGCAGCAACTTCGGGTCCATTGCCCAGGAGCGGGCGATGGCCACACGCTTCTGCATACCTACAGAAAGCTGGTGAGGGAACAAATCCGCTTCGTCACGGACTCGCATCAAGTCCATGGCCATGTTAATTTTTTCGTCGATTTCCTCGGGGGAACCCATGCGGTGGTAACGGAGGGGCAAAGCAATATTGTCTCGAACCTTCAGGTTGGAAATCAAGGCTCCGTTCTGGAACACTAGACCCACCTGGCGTTTCGCCACTTCCAAAGCGGTTAATCGTTCCGGGGGGATGTATTCACCGAAATAATAGATGTTTCCTCTGGAGGGTCTTACCAGACCTGCGATAATTCTCAGGAGGGCGCTCTTACCCTGGCCAGAACCACCGCCAATACACAAGGTCTCGCCCTTTGTCACCGTAAGGTTTGCCCCTACGATCAGCTCATTCTGAGGGTCGTTTTCATCCTTGCTGAAAAATTCTAAGGCGCGGGGTTTCGAAAAGAACGTGCCCGCTAGGTCCTTGTATGCCAGGTGAATATCTTCCAGTCTTAGTGCTTCGTCAAACATTAGATGAGGTTGTTAATGTTGTTCATGTAGTCGACAAAATAGAAGATGGAGAGAATCACGTCAGCGCACACAATGTAGAGGAAAGACTTAATCACGGAACGGGAGGTTGCCTTAGGAACCTGTCTCACGTCACGGGGAATGTTCAGTGCCTGGTAGCAGGCGTTGGTGGTGACAATTGCACCGAATACAATGGGCTTCAAGATGATGAAAATAAAATCACTGATGGAAATCGCCTTGATGATTTCCGTAGTCATGTAGCTCCAGGTCAACTGCAAGTTCAGTGCGTTACCTGTCAAGAGAATGGCTCCCTTTGTTGCCAGGAATCCGACTCCAAGTGCGGTAGAACTGAAAATGATGTTCATGAACACCATGGCGATACAACCGCCAATCAGACCCGGCATCACGAGAAAGCGGATGGGGTTCACGCCCATGGTGGCCAGGGCGTCCACCTCGGAGTTGATCACCATACTTCCAATATATGTGGTCAGGGAGGACCCGCTTCGACCCGCAATTAAGAACGCGGTAAGAATGGGGCCAAGTTCACGAATGATCACGATGACCAGCATGTCACCGATAATATCGGAAAAGCCCATCTTGCCCATCATGGTCATGACTTCAATAATGACCGCGGTTCCAAACAAGGTGGCCACCACAAACAGCACGGGAAAAATTTCCACACCCGTAAAGAAGGTCTGGGCGATGACGTTTCTTGCATCGGTCTTGAAGTTTCGATTCTTGGAAAAAATGCTAGAGATTGCACGGCAAAACAGTGTAAACTGCTGACCAAGGGGGCGTCTCAGGATAAACATGCCAAGACCGTGGAAGATTCTTCCCGGCAGGCTAAGCTTGAAACGTTTTTTGGTCTGTTGCGTCAGCATAATTACTTAAGTGCTTCTAGGATGTCTTCCCAAAGATAGTCAAGTCCAATTTTTTTGAGGGAGCTGACGCAGAGCGGGTCGGCATCCAAATCGAAATTTTCGCGGATTTTCTTCATTCCCTGGGCCAGTTCGGTCTTGTTCACCTTATCCAGCTTGCTGGCGATGATCAAAACGGGACATCCGGATTCGCGAATGCTTTCGACGGTCTCGATGTCAATGGCGTGACCGCCGTGGCGGATATCTACCAGATAGATTAGACCCTTCAGGTCCTGGCACTTCTCCACGTATTCGCGGATGAAGTCGGACATTTCGTCGCGCTTGTTGTTGCTGACCTTGGCGTAACCTACGCCCGGAAGGTCCACCAGATAGAATTTCTTGTTGACACCGAAGAAGTTGATTTCGCGGGTCTTACCCGGAGTGGAACTGACTTTCACCAGGTTCTTGCGGCCCATGAGAGCATTCATGAGGGAAGACTTGCCCACGTTAGAGCGACCCAGGAATGCTACCTGGGGGAGGCGTTCCTCGGGAAGTCCCTTCAAGCTGGTGGCTGCCTTTACGAATTCGGCGGAGGTAATCTTGAAGTTGCCGATTTGGACTACAGCTTGGGCAGTCTGCACTTTAGGCGGTCTAGCTTTTTTACCCTTCAGCTTGGGGGCCATGGGATGTAGCGTCTTGGCGGGCTTGGCAATTTCTGTCATAAGGATACTCTCCCTTCGAAAGCTCGTAGCATGGTGACTTCATCAACAAATTCAAGTTCGCTGCCCATGGGAATACCGCGGGCCAGGCGGGTACGCTTTACGCTGGTATTCTGGAGCATGCGGTCAATCATGAGTGCGGTACTGTCCGCTTCCGGACTGGAACCTAAGGCGAGTACCAGTTCCTCGATGCCTTCGTCCTGAATGCGCTTTACCAGGAGGGGAAGGTGGAGCTGCTCCGGACCGATGCCGTCCAGCGGGGAGATGACACCGCCCAATACAAAGTACAGCCCCTTATGGACGCCAGAGCGTTCAAAGGGGATAATGTCGGAACTCTTCTCGACGACGCAGATGGACTTTGCTCCAGTTCGTCCCTTGCAGGTCTCACAGATTTCTTCATCTGTAAAAGCAAAGCAGTTGGGGCAATGATGGACCTTGGTGACGGCGCTAATTAGGTTGTCCGCAAAACGTTCCACGTCATCCTTGCGCTTGGATAAAATATGGTAAGCCAGACGTCGGGCGGTTTTCTGCCCGATGCCAGGAAGGCTTGCAAATTCCCCAATAAGGGTGACGAGGCTCTGCGGTTCTGCGTTCATCTGTTAGTTCTCGGCCCAGCTGTAGGATTCGGTAATGCTGTACTTCAATTGAATAGCGGAAATGCTCAGCTCCGTAACGATGGACTGGATTGCCTGGCTGTCATCCAGTTCCACGGCGTCTGCCAGCTGGAGGAGCTGTCCCAGACGTCCGGTGCGGTTCAGCAGGGCTTCCTGCATTTCATCGTCGGTAGGTGCGTCGGGAAGGATGGTTTCCAGCGGGGCACGGACCAACGCGTCCATACGGCTGAGCAGACCCACCATAAATGCCTTGGCGCAGAAGTCGTCGTTTTCCGGATCCATCTCCCGGGCCAGGGTTTCCAGGAACTTGGCTCGATGGCTGGCGTTCTGGAATAGGGGCGATGCCTGAGGGGTCATGCCCAGCTCGGGACGTGCGTACAGCATGAGCATCAACCATTCCTGAATGTTCCTCATGCCCACCCAGACGATGGCGTCCTTTACGGTTTCAATTTTACTGTGCTTGGTATCCGTGTTGGAGTTGACGAAACGCAGCAGGTTGGTGGCGATGTCCTGATTCTTGTTCAGGTTGTCGCACAGGTCTTCCAGAGAAGGGCGGGAGCGCAACAGCAGAATCAACTGGAGGATTGCTGCGGAGGTTGCGTCGATCTTGCGGCCAGTGACCAGTTCCGGCTTGGCGAAGAAGAACCCCTGGAAGTAATCGTAGCCTGCATCCTGACAGCGCTTGAAGGTAGCTTCGTCTTCCACCTTTTCTGCCAGAAGTTTGATGTCCAGGACCTTAAAGAATCCTGCGGCCTTGGTCATGTCTTCCAGGCTGTTGTCCACCACGTCCATTTTCACATAGCTGACGTAAGGGAACAGAGGCTTGAATCGCTGTATAAAGTCTTCGTTAAAGATGAAGTCGTCCAGGGCGATTTCAAAACCCAGGGCCTTGTATCTCTGAATGGCCTTCACAACGGCTTCGTCCACATCCACGTCTTCCAGAACTTCCAGCACAAAGCACTTGGGGTTCAGGAGTCCGAACAAATTGTCCAGCAGCATGTTGCGGCTGCAGTTGACAAACGCCTTGTTGTTGCCAATGAGACGCTGGATACCGATGTTGTTCAGTACGTTTTCCAGCACCTGGGCTGTTGCTAGGACGTCGCTGGCAATAATCGCCGTATCGCTGGTCGGAGAATCTCTGAACAGCAATTCATAGGCGAAAATCTTCCCGTCCCGATCAAGGATGGGTTGGCGGGCTAAATAAGCGAGTGATTCCATTAAATGCGAGCGGACTTGATACCGAAGAGCAGGATGCTGCGTGCACCTGCGTCCCACAGCTTATCCATGATGGCGTTGGCATCTTCCTGGGGCACCATGGCCTTTACGGAGTACCAGTCGCGACCGTGGAGCTTGGCGACGGTAGGAGCGTCCAGACCCGGGGTGAGGGCTACGGCCTTGTCCAGCACTTCGGCGGGGCAGTCGTATTCGATCATCATGTAGGACTGGGCAACCAGCTTACCCTGGATTCGGCGAATCAGAGTGTTGACTTCTTCAAGATCGGTCTTCTGGGGGTTGCAGTAAAGGGCTGCATTGGAGCGGAACAGCGGTTCGCCGATAATGCGGAGGCCTGCCTGCTTCAGAGTAGTACCGGTTTCCACAACGTCTACGATAGCGTCGGCAACGCCCAGGCTAACGGAGATTTCCACGGCACCTTCCAGAACCACAAAGTTCATGGGCTTCTTGTAGTAAGCTTCCACGATGTTGGGGAAGGAGGTGGCGATGGTGGAGTTCTTCAGTTCTTCCAGAGACTGGATGGGGCTTTCGTTAGGAACTGCGGCACACATCTTGGAGGCGCCAAAGGGCAGGTCCAGAACCTTCACTGCCGGGCTCTTTGCTTCGGCGTTGAAGTCGATGCCGGTAATGCCAGCGTCGATGATGCCGCGGCCAACGTACATAGGAATGTCGCTGGGGCGCAGGAAGAAGAATTCGATACCGTTCTTGGTGTCGATCTGAGTCAAAGTCTTGTAGGGCTTGGATGCCTTGTAACCGCAGGCCTTCAGAAGTTCCTGGGTGGGTTCAAAGAGCATGCCCTTATTCGGGAGAGCTACCTTAATCATAGTTTAGCGTACACTTCTTCGAGGGTGAGACCTTTTTCTGCCATCATGCAGGCTACATAGTATAGAACCTGGGAAAGTTCCAGGCACTGGTCGTCGCGAGTTTCGTAGCGAGCAGCCATCCAGCTTTCGCCGGCTTCTTCCACCAGCTTCTTGCCGATGCCGTGAGCACCCTTCTTAAAGAGTTCAGTGGTGCTCTTGCCTTCGGGCATGGTTCTCTTGCGTTCGCAAACCAGCGCGTAGATTTCTTCAAACGTCATAATTGACCTCGTTTAGTTATTTCTATACGAGACGAAATTTAGAAAATCCGCAGGATGGGGTCGCTTGTGATTTTGCGATTTAGTCCTTATAATAGTTCCATTGAGTGTATGGGGTTGGTTAATCCCATTCCCTCAAAATGGTTGTGGCTCCGTCATGGGGCATTTGCTCCGGGTAATCCTTTTCGTTTCTAATGTTCTTTTCTCTCTGGATTCGATCGGTCTCGTCGTTTTCCATATCGTAGAACCTGCTGAATATCCCAGTCTTTGTATCGATTACCCCATGCATATGCAAGTGGTCTCTGTACATGACGACTTCCTGGAATCTTTTGGCCATATGAACCTCCTTTAGGGATACTCATATAAACTAAATGTTCTGAAAATGGGTGGGGTCGCTTTGAAAGCGACAGCGTTCTGGGGACGGAAATAAGCTTTAAGAACAAAAAACAACCCGTCCTTTACAGGCCGGGCTGTTGCCAAGTTTTTTGCGGTTTGTTTTAGAACTTTGAGATTTTTCCGCTGGAAATCATCTTGCCGTTCAATTTCACCTTTACCATGTAGGTTCCCTTAGGTAAGAGTTCCTCATGGACCTTGAATATGGATTCGCCTGCAGGTACGTCGGCGGAATGCCCGACACGCATGTTGCCTAGCATGTCGAAGTAATAGACTTCGGCAAAGCCCGCTGTTGCTGTACGGAGAACTCCGGTATGGACGTTGTAGCTGTTGATTCCCTGAACCTTGGCGGCTTCTATCGCAGTTGGACCTTCAATGTGATCACGATAGAGACAAATGTCCGCTTGGTCGAAATAGAACAGGTCTATGTTGGGGCCGCCCAAGGCAGAAGTAGATGTCAGCTTGATTACGTTCTTGCCTTCCACAAAGGTCACCTTCACTTCTGTTTCCGCCCAGTTGGTCCAGCCATCCGTGGAGCTGAATTCAATTTCGCGAACGTCCTCGCCATTGACGGACAAGGTCATATTACGTGGGTCTGCGCCGCCGTTTGCAAAGCGGATGGTTACCACGACATCTCCGGCTTTCTTGGAATACAGTTCCCATGTGCCGTAGCTTCCAACTGCGTTGTCGGAATTGAAGTAACCGCTATCCAGCCAACCTGCATTATATTCTTCATAAACGCCCTGCATATCGTCCGGTACCGCGGCGTTCACTTCGGAAGGATAGTTCGTTGAAACTGTCGGCTTGCCGCCCTCGCTGCTGGAGGATTCCTCGGGTACATAGACACTGCTGGAAGATTCTGGAACGGAGGGGTCCGTGACCACAATCTGACCCGAGAGAGATGCTGCGTCACCAGTACCGCCAACAGTTGTAGCCGTAAAGGCGAACGTGCCAACTTCCGTAGGAGTGCCGGAAATATAAATCTTCTTGTCGGTGGTATTAAGAGTTGCTGTCACGCCTTTAGGAAGGCCTTCTACCTTAACGCCTGTGCAGTTGGTGTAAGCGTAAGCGAAGTCAGCGATGGCGGTGCCTAACACCACCGTCTGGCGGCTAGATCCAGCGCCATTCTTTGTGATGGTTGCGGCCGGCATGACCACTTCACCAGAGGTAGATACGGTGTAAATATCTGGCTGCTTCAAATTTTTCACCATATCCGGCAGGTAGTAACCTGCGTGAGGCGGCTGGTTATAAGCCACATTCTGCCAAGCAACGCTTACACGGTACTGTGAATCATGAAGCAGTGTATATAGGCGAAAATCAGTCTTTACCGGAGTAGAGAAAATGGTCAACAAGGAAGGGTCTGCGCTGGAGCGTGCAATAAATTCTTCGCGCCAGTCACCGAACAGGTCCGCAGAAATACAAGGGTTGGCTTTTGTTGAATTATTCAGGGTGGAACTATTTACGTTGTAGAAACTGAAATAGCGGTCCACTGCCTTGGAAGTAGAATTCCACTTTTCAATCTTGCCACCGCTGCCGCCGCTACCTGTGGCGTCCAACAGTTCATCCTGCAGGTCGCCATCAAAATAAATGCGGAAATTGACAGAAGGCTTGTTGGTGCCAAGCAGTTCGCCCTTGACGGTACGGACGCCACCGCTTGTACCTGACCACATTTCAAAACCACGATTTGTTGAATCAATATCTGCGGCAAGACCGCGGCCGTTGTCCACGCCGTCGCCGGTTTGTTCCGTACCCCAGATTACCTTGCCATCGGGGCCGCGAAATTCTTCGGAATACTTGTTTTTCTTTTCTTCGTGAACACTGTAAACTTCAAGACCTGTACGATCCGGATCCATGTCGGAAAGATGCATGGCATCGCCGTGACCAAAGCCGGTGCGATACAGCAAGGTTCCGTCGGCTTTCAATGCTCCAGAACCGTAAACGATTTCATCCTTGCCATCGCCATTGATATCGCCAACGGAAAGATTATGATTGCCTTCGCCATAAAGGCCCTGGCCTGAAGTGGTTGCGGAATACTGCCAGCGGTTTACCAGCTTTCCATTCTTGAAATCGTAGGCGGCAACGAATGCCTGGGTATAATAACCTCGGCACATGATCAAGCTGGGGTGTTCCCCGTCCAGGTATGCAATTGCTGCAAGCATGCGGTTGTCTCGATTGCCATAAGTGTCGCCGGTAATCTTGCCACGGGCGGGCCAGTAATCGATAGTATGAATTGCGGCGCCAGTAGTTCCGTTGAACACCGTCAGGAATTCATTACCACTCATAATGGTTCCGGTAGAGGTGCGGTAGTCCTTGGACGCGTCGCCAATAACCTTTCCTGCACCGTCAACGGTTCCATCGCTGGTCTTTGCGGCAATTTCTGCAATGCCGTCACCATCCAGGTCATAGACCATGAATTGGGTGTAGTGAGCGCCTGCGCGAATGTTGCGACCAAGATCAATACGCCACAACTTTTGTCCATTAAACTTATAACCATCCAGATATACGTTGCCTGTATAGCCGGACTGTGAGTTGTCCTTGGAATTGCTGGGATCCCATTTCAAAATGAATTCCAGTTCACCATCACCATCCAAATCACCCACGCTCATGTCATTGGGCGTGTAACTGCATGTGGTGCCGTCTGGCATGGTCAAGTCCTTAGGAACATCCACAGAAAGATTGGCGTAGGGGAAATAGGTGTTGCCAAACTTATAGGTTTTATCGTACACGAAAGATAGACCCTGGGCCTTTCCCTCCACTCCATCCACCACGGGGGCGACCGTATAAACGGAAGTTGCCTTGCCGGAGGCATCCAGATAATTGGTTGCCTGGGTTCCACTCACTGTGGCGATTTTAGTGCCGTCGCGATAAAGGTTGAAAGCGGTCGTCGGTTTTTCGGTGCCCAAAAGGCGCCAGCTTACCAGCATTCCGCTATTGACATTTGCAGCCACCAGGCCTCGGCTCAGATTTTCCATCTGTCTAGCCGCATTTACCTGCGTAGCCAAACCAAGCCCTAGCCCAAAGGCTAAAGCGGTCTTAACGAATCCATATCCCATAAACACACTCCAATTGGGACTTTGGTCCCTAATGATTACAGGAAATCTACTCTTTTTTATAGAATTGTGCTTCTTTTGGAGTGAATTTTTGTTGTCTTGGGACAACGACTGGGCTGGCGATATCCCGTTGCCAATCAAAACTGCGTGGACAAAACAGCGCCCTTGTGGTCGTCATAGGCGATGGGGACGATGATGAACTTTGGGGCTTCGCTCAGGATGACACGCGGAAATTACATCTGTTCCTTGATGAGGCCCACAATCTTTGCGATTGCAACTTCGGGATCCAATTCCGTGTCGCCGCCGGCAGCGCGAACGTGGCCGCCACCGCCAAAGTTGCTGACCACCTTGTTTACGTCTACGAAGTAGTTGGAGCGGAGGCTGATTTTGTACTTGCCGTTGACGGGATACAGGAAGACGGTGACTTCGGTGCCGCTGACTTCACGGAGGGTGTCCACCACGGTGCCCATTTCAAAAGGCTTCACGTCGTAACGTTCCATGTCGGCGGGGGTGACGTAGGAATAAACCACCTTGCCGTCCAAAGCTAGCTTGGATTTTTCCAGGGCGAAGCCGGTAATGAGCGTCTGCTTGTAGCTGCGGGTGTAGTAAGTTTCGTTGACGATCTTTGCGAAGTCGCAACCCTTGTCAATGAAATCGCCCACGGCGTTCATGGTGCGCTTGCTGGTGCAGCTGAACTTGAAGGCGCCTGTATCGTGAACCACGCCCAGGTACATGCAGTTGGCAGCGTTCTTGCTGATCTTATCCTTGTTCAGCTGGTAGAACAGAACTTCGCTGGCGGAACTTGCTTCCGGTTCCACGATGTTCACGTTACAGAGGTTCAGGGGATTGCTAATGTGATGGTCGATATTGCAGGTGAACTTTGCCTTGGCCAAGCATTCTGCGCCCTTGGCGCCGCAACGTTCAAAGCTGGGGGTGTCCATCAGAAATGCCAGGTCGATTTCGCGACCGTCGTATTCCAGCTGGGTCTTATCCGAACCGTTCAGCAGGCGGTAACTATCGGGGAAACCTTCCACAAAGACAGTGACGTCAATTTGGGGGTAGTTATCCTTGATGTAGTTGTAGAGACCTAGGGTAGAACCGATGCAGTCTCCGTCGGGGCGGACATGGCCAAAAATTGCAACAGTGCTAGCCTTTTCAAGCATTTCGTCAATCGTCATAAAAACCTTCTTTTTGATGATATATAGAAAATTGTATTTTTAGAAAAAATAACTGAGGACTTTCATATGCAGAATGAAACTCTAACGACCCTGGAAACCCGCCGTAGCTGCCGTAAGTTCAAGCCGGATATGATCACGGACGAAGAATTGGAAGCCGTGATCCGCGCAGGTACTTTTGCGCCTTCCGGAAAGAACCAGCAGTCTTCCATTATCATCGCGGTTACCAACAAGGAAATGCGCGACCAGATTGCGGAGGAAAATCGCAAGATCGGCGGTTGGGATGAGGGGTTCGATCCTTTCTATGGAGCACCCGTTATTCTTATCGTAATTGCGGACCGAGATGCAAACAACGGTTCCGGAACTTACATCAATGACGGAAGTCTCGTTATGGGCAACTTGATGAACGCCGCCGCTAGCATTGGCTTGGGTAGCGTCTGGATCCACCGTGCTCGCCAGGAATTCGAGAGCGAGTTCGGCAAGTCCATTCTGGAAAAGCTGGGCATCAAGGGAAACTACGAAGGCATTGGCCATGTGGCTCTGGGATATCGCTTGACTCCCGTCCCCAAGGCTCTGCCCCGTAAGGAAAATTACGTTTATTATATCCGCTAATCTTCGCTGGGCTTTGCCACGAACCGGCAGAACCGAGCGATCAGATCGTTTTCCACGTACTCCTCCTGAATCTGGAGGAGTCTTTTTTCTATACCGTCAATAGGGCTATTGGCTCTTTCGTAATAGAGATCCGCTTCCTTTGGAAATTCCGGATGGAACTGTACGCCCCAGCAGTTGCGGATGCGGAAGGCGTGATGTTCTTCCTGTTCGCTGGTGGCGAAAACCTTTGCTCCCGGGGGAACTTCCTCGGCGCATTGGTAATGGACGCAGTAGAAGGGAACCTCCTTCTTGCTGTATCCTCCAAAGATTTCGTCGTCGCTTACGATGAAGGAGATTTCCTTAAGACCGATTTCCGGGCCTTCGGGCTTGGGGGCGGCCTTACCACCCAGCAGGTGAGCCAGGAGCTGGTGACCATAACAAATTCCAAAAACGGGTAGGAAGGGGCGGGCTTCCAGCAGGTCCTGCAGCGTATCAAAGCAAAGCGCATGGTCTCTATCCGGATCCGTGACCATGTCGTGGGAACCGGTAATGATGATTCCTGAAATTTCGTGAGACCTGACGTAACGAGGTAAATCCTGGTGGGACACGATGGCGGTGGATGTTTTCAGTTCCTCGGGAACTCTTTCATAAATCCATTCGGAAAAATCCCCAATGCGTTCTACAAGATCCGCATAGGTGCTGCCCATGTCTAAAATTATCAGGTTCGTCTTCATACTTGCGAAGTTAGGAAGGGCCTATTATTTTGGAAAGTGGCCAAAAAATGTTTTTTTACGGATATTTTTGGCGGAAAAGGACTTTTCTTTACACTTCTTTTCTATTTGGGGGATTTGTTGATTTTTCTGTTCCAGAATGTGTAATTGTCATTTTTTATTTTATATCCGTATGAAAAAGATTTTGATTGTTTTTGCCTTGGTGATTGTTGCTGGTCTTGCCTGGTTCTTGATGCCTTCCAAAGGAACTTTGGAATCCGAGACCTTGGTGTCAGCGGGGTCTCAGGAAAAGGAAGTGACGTTGTTTTCTGTTGCCGCTGATGCCAATATGGTGATGGTTGCTTCCGTGGGGTTGGGGAAAGAGGAACGTCGCAAGGTGATTAGCGGCCGTCTTTACGAAAATTTCGTACAGCTTTTGAAGACGAATGGCGGGTGGGCCGCTCAGGATACCTCCAATACGGATTGCAAGGTGGGTGCTCGTTTGGAGTTTTACCGCGATACGGTCCTGTTGGGAGAATTCCGTCTGACGGACCGCATCCGTCGCGATGATGTGTTGGGCGCGTGGGTTCCTCGCCGCATTGCCAAGATCCACAAGTTTCTGAAAGATCAGGGTGCCCAGTTTATGGGCTGTGGGGACAACGCTCCCGCCGAAAGCGAACTTCAGGACTCCGCCGGAAGTGCAAGGCCTGTGCTGACCATGCCTCAGTTTGGCGCTGCCCGCAAGGCAAAGAAAAATATGGAGCGTGATTCTATCCGCAATCGTGTGGCTCAGTCCGCCTCTGAAATTTCAAAGCTGGATTCGTCCGTAAAGGGCATGTCTGAAAATGCAGTGAATATGCTGGAAGAAATGATTCTTCCTGCGGATACGGCTGTCGGTGAACCTTTGGCAGAACGTTTTGCCCGCTGGAATCGCGTGGAAGTGGTGTTCTTTGATTCCAGTATGGCAACCCAGGCGGAAAAGTCATTTGCTCTTGATGAAAAACAAATGCAAACTCTTGCGGGCTTGCTGAAACGCCCGACTCTGGAAACCTTCGCCATGAGCGAAAGAGCTCCTACGAAAAACGATGTCGTGATTACTTTGTACAAAGACTCCGCTCCCGAAATGGAACTGTGGGAGATGAATGACCAGAAATTCAACGTTTTGCTGAAGCGAACCATTCAACCTTCGGGCTATACCGAAAATGAAGGATTCTGGATTTCCTCGGATCCGGCTGCCCTTCAAGCCTTCTTTGAGGGATTGAAATAAGTTTCTCTTCTTTACGATAGCTTTGTTCTTTCTATATTTCGCCCCGAATTAAGAGGTGAAAATAATGAACAAGTTTATCAAGACCGCTCTCGTCTCTGCCGCTGTGGTGGCTGCCAGCTCTGCTCTGGTTGCCTGCGCCCGTGGCAATCAGATGAATAAGCCTGAAACATTCCAGAACAAGACTGGTGTCATTGGCGTATTCCGTCAGGCTGCTTTCTACTGTTCTGATATTGCTCCCCAGTATATGACCTTGGGTGAATCCAAGATTCTTGTGAAGCCTAGCTGGAGCAACGAACAGGATAACCTGTTCTACAGCGAAATGAAGCCGGGTATTGCCACCCTGTATTCCTACGAATATACCTGCTCCAATGAAGAAAGCAAGCTGGTGCTGGATACTGCAGACAATGGCAAGAAGGCATTCCCCGTTTCCGTGAAGATTCCCGAATCTGGCTTCTGCAAGATTGTGATTTCCTTCCTGGAAAATGACAAGCTGTTCAATCATGATGACGATTTGCTGTCCGAACAGTTCATGCAGAATGAAGTAGCCCTGAAGTATGGTGATGTTCCTTACTGCGATGTGATTGACACCAAGGGCAACACGGTTTCCTTCATGGATCGTGACTCCCTGAATCGCGCTAATTACGAAACTGCTCTTGAAGCCTCTCGCAACTTGACTGCTGAAGATGCCTACCCGCTGGTGGCTCTGGATGGTCGCGGTCTTGCTCAGACCAGCGGTGACAACTCCCAGGTGGTGTTGGTCTCCTGGCACAATGATGCGAACAAGTATACTGACAATTCTACCGTCAAGCTGGATGGCGAAACCCTGTGGGCATTTGCCGACAAGGAATTCCTGAAGTGGTTCCAGGAAAATAACGACAAGGTGACCAACTGGAATCTGCGACTGAAACAGCTCTTCGGTAAATCTCCGGATTTCGATGCTGGTTATTTTACTGTTTATTGGGCTAACGTGAAGGATGTGTTCCGCCCCGCCTATGTGCCTGAAACGGGTGACGTGATGATGAATGCCGCTTTCTCTTCTAGCTTTGAAGAAGACACCAGCGATAACGCCATGTGGTTCAAGAACTGGTTCCAGGAAACGGAACACAAGGCAAAGTCCAGAGATGGTGGCTTTATGTGGACTCGTTTGGGTTACACCTATGACTGGGGCCGCACCGATGGTGGCAAGTATGGCCTGACCGAATTCATCGTGAGGGATGGTGCTGAAATCGAAGTGAAGTTCACTCGCGGTACCAAGGGCTTCCTGAACTGGATCAAGGATCGCAAGTTCTAATTAGATCCCTGAGTTTGCCGGAGGGCAAGATTACTTTTGGACGAGGACCCGCCACAACTGTTGGCGGGCTTCTTTGTATTTGCGCTCGAAGGCGGTTTCCGGATGGATCGGCTGGAAGGCTTCGCAAGTGATGGTGGGCAAGATTGGTGAGTCGGCCGAGGCGTTGCTGTCTGCCAGGATGCGGGCGGCTTCTGCAAATTCCCTGGCGTAGATTTCCCAGTTGGTACGTAACTCCGTGACGTGTCCCAAGGCCATCATGGTGGAAAAAATGGGATGGAGGTGGAACCTGCGGGTGGCTTCACTTTCCTTAGGCCAAGGATTGGGGTAAAAGACTGCGTGATGCGGGATGGTCCAGCGGCCAGCCTGTACTTCGTCCAGCGCCAAGCGCCAGAAATCCAGAAGTTCTCCGCGGACCCAGAATGCATTGGCGGGTACCGCGAGATTCTCTTTGTCATTCTCGCGAAGGCGAGAATCTAGCGGTGAAACATTTTCTAGCTGATGTTCGTTTCCCGCCTTATTCAGACGGACGGCGGACTTGTCGATCCCGATGACGGGTACGCCTGGAAACCTGCGGGCCAGATGGAGGGTGCTTTCTCCCGTGCCGCAACCGGAGTCTAGAATAACGGGAAACGCTCCCTTCGCGATTGGATCTGTAAGATCCCCGGTCGAGCCGGGGATGACAACTGGAATTGAGCCGGTGGTCTCATAAAAATTCTGGACGAACTGTCTTGCGGACTCAAAAGCCTCGCGGGTATGGTCTGCTACCGGGCGTAAAAAACGGGTGGCTGCATACTTGCGAACCACCTGTTCAAGATTTTTATAAATGTCCGTCTGGTTAGATGTGACGGCTTTGGGATTGTAGCTTTGGCTGCAATCTTTATCGCTCATTAGCGTGCCCAAATCTGCTGGCGATCGCCGCCAATCAGTTTGATGTCATCCAGCCACAGCTCGCTTACGGGCGTGTCTTCGCCATCTGCCGGTTTAACATACTTGAAGAGCCATGCAATCTGGGTAGCGCAGGTCAAACTTGTACCAGGTTGTACATGTTCGGCGATGGGCATGGTAAATGTACTCCAATCATCGTTGGGTTTGAACTCGCTTTCGAAGATGACATTTTCCTTGTATTCTTCGGTAGAGTCTCTGTCGGGAATGTGCATTACCTTAAATACGAGGGTGGCTGCGCCCTTGGCTCTGAAGGAAACGGATTCAACGGAGGAAATGTCGTTACATAGCTTCTTGTCGCTCTTGCCGAGTTCTACTCCTATAAGTGCCCATCCACCATTGTTGATAACCATTTGAACGTGGGCTGCGATGTTGCCGTTTTCTTCCTTATCCAAGGAGATGAGACCGTCTTTAGTCAGGTTTTGCGCTTCAACAGCGTCTTCTTCCATGGTGAAATACCACCAACCACCGTCATAGGTGTGGGGCAGCATAAAACGGTGCTGGTAATTGCTGTCCTGGAAGTCTTCCAGGAGCAATGCTTCCTTTTCTTCTGCAAAGGACTTTGCTTCAATTTGTTCGCCGGCTTCCACTGCCACATAGGACATGGAGGTGTCGATGGATTCACTGGGAACGAATACCAGGCTTATGGCGCCTGCAGGTAAGGAGTTGATTGTGAAGTTGCCATCTACAACGGGGGCGGAATGGTCCATGCCGCGAATCTTGATGGTACCGTTACTTTCGCTAACCTTACCAGAAACACTGACGGTTTTTTCCAGGGCGGCAAGACCTAATTCCTGCTTGTTACCATCGTAGTCAATACTCATCTGGAGCGCTTCATCACCTTGGGTTGCTTCCAGAATGTAGCTACCCTTTGGCATATCGGGAATGGTGATGTTGCCGTTACGATCTGCTTTGACGATGCGTGCACTAGCTGCGCCATCCAGGCTTTCGCTGTCGATAATCTTGATCTTTGCCGAGGTGGCAGGCTTTGCGTCTGCGGTCAAAAGCTGTGCGGTAATGGCGTTGCCCGCTTCGGAACCGGAGGGACCGCCACCTGCGACTTGGCTATCAGAACATGCTGAAAGACCAAGGCCAAAGCCAAGGACTGCAGAAACAGCTAATGTTCTGTAAGACTTATGCATGTCCAAAAGATATAAAAAATCGCTGAAGTGTCTCATTACGCCCCCTTCTTAGGAGGCTCAGAACCCGTGCAGGGGTCGTCCACCTTGTTGGACAGGGGGTACATTGCGATGTTCAGTGCATAGACGCGATCGGCACGTTCGCTCTTGCGGGCAAACTGCAGGAGGCCACGACGGAATTCCTCGATACGATGGCGGATTTCCGGAAGGTCGGACTCATCGGCGGTAAATACCACGCTGGAGATGTCACGATCGTCGGGCTTATGACGGTCAATGGATTCCAGTGCCAGTTCCAGAGTGCGTCTGTGGAAGTCTCGGACGGCAGTGCTCTTCACTTCGCCGCCGGTACTTACGATCTGGTCTGTAATGTTCCAGCCGCCGTTTCCATCGGGGACAACAAGGCCCAGCTGCTTCATGACGCCCAGTGCATTGCGGGCTTCGTCCTGAGAAATAGCCGGAGTCAGGTTGGCTGCCAGCTTGTTCAAATCGCTGGTGTCCTTGGTAATGCCAATGAGGGCGCGGAGAGCGGCGCATGCCCAGCTACCGAAGTAGGAAAGTTCCGGCGTAGAAAGAACGCGGGTTTCCAGGGAGCGCAGTTCCATCAGGCGGTAGTACAGTTCAGAAAGAGCCTGCTTCGCCTTGGTCTTGTTAAAACGGTAAAGAGTCTTGAAGTATTCGGCACGACGGTCGTCCAGACCGCAAAGGCGGATAAACACCGGCAGGGTGCTTTCGTTCAGGTGGCCTTCCTTCTGGAATACACGAACAAGCCAGGCCGGGTCAACGCCGGTCTTTTGGCCGAGATAGCGGTATGAGGTGAACGGATTGTCCTTTTTAGTCTCGACAAACCAATCTCTCAAAAATTCGCGATATTCTAGATACTCTAATACTTCAGGCATGTTCATAAATTTATACAAAAGTAGTTATCTAGAGTTCAACCTTAAAGGGGGTGTTGAGAAATGCCGTTGAAATTTTTTCAACAGGTGTTGTAAAACCCGTATTTTACGAAAAATGGCGATTTTGTTGAAAAATCGCCATTTTTCAAGACGCAAGGGGCTTTGCCCCCTGGACCCCCCAGGACATTTGCTACGCAAAGTCCTGCCGCCTCGCGTTCCACTCGGCGGTTTAGAACGTCTAAATGCCTAGGCGAGCGGGCGAAAGCCCGCAAAGCCATCTCGACAGCCTTTGAGGAGGCGCTTTAGCGCCCCTCAAACACAAAAGGTCTGCGCCCCCCCCCTACATCATTATAATCCCGGTTTCGCGTTCCGTAACTGTACAACAGGCGTCGTCGAAGGCCTCGGGGGTGGCGATAATGACCACTTCTTCCTTGGCGCGGGTGATGCCCGTGTAGAGAATCTGGTTGGTGAGCAGGGGGTGACCCTTCTGTTTGGGTAGGAACATGGTTACGTGCTTGTACTCAGACCCCTGGGACTTGTGGATGGTAATGGCAAAAGCCGGTTCCAGGGAGTCCTCGGGCAGCAGGGAGAGGGGGTAAAAGACGAAATCGTCCTTCTTCAACATGAGGTAGGGACGTTCCTCGTGGAAAATCACCACTCCGGTGTCGCCGTTATACAACTTGTACATGGCCTGATTCTGGGTGAGGATCAGGAGCTGTCCCGGGAAGTACCTGCTTCGCGGGGGGACGAAATCCGGTGCGAATCGGCGGCAGTAATTGATCCAGTGACCGCGAATTTTCTTGCAGGCCACCTTGTTGAGGTTTTCTACCCCGCAGGTGCCTCTGCGTTCTGCGGAAAGTAATCGCAGGGAGAGGGTCAAGTTCCAGAGTTTTTCACGAATGCTGTTTTGTTCGTCTCTCTGCTGTTCATTCAGGAGGGAAGCGTCGGGGATGATTTGTTCTGCAAGTTCCGGCAGGATGCTGAAGGGTTCCAGAGTTTCGCAAACCAGATTCTGGACCTGTTCCTCGAACAGCCCGCCCATTCCATCCAGAGATTTCAGCAGGATTTTGTCCTTGGGTTCTGTGCGGTTTTTGTGTCGGGCGGCTTCGCGGACTTTTTCCTGAATTTCCAGGAAGGAAACGGGACCGGTTTCGGATCCTTCCGCACGGGCCTGGATGGCGTGGGCTAGCTGCCCGATGTTTGAATCATCGGTAAAGCGGTTGGACTTCAAGAGCTTCACCACAAAATTGCGACTCCTATTTTGATGGGAGAGGATTTCTCCCAGAACAGCACCTGCTTCCACAGAAGGGAGCTGGAACGGATCGCCTAGAATGAAAATGCGGGAGCCCGCGGCAATGGCCTGCAAAAGAGCGGCGAACAGCGAGATGTCAATCATGCTGGCTTCGTCAATGACGAAAATGGTCCTTTCGCTGAATTGGGTTTCGCTATTGTAGTAGAACTTTCCTGTTTTGGGGAGGTACTTGAGCAGACGATGGATGGTGTAACTTTCAAGACCTTCCAACTTCTTGAATATAGGACTGTTCTTAAATTCGTCATTGATGTCGGCTAGGCCGCCTGCAATACTTTCGCGCATGCGGTCGGCGGCCTTTCCGCTGGGAGCTGCCAGCTTGATTTCCCAATCCTCAAGGTACTGAGGGTTGTTTTCCAGAAGATTCCACAGGATGTAGAGAACCACGGTGGTCTTGCCGGTACCGGGGCCGCCTGTAATAATTAGATTTTCCTTTTGCCCGCGAAGAATGGCCTGAGCCTGCTCTTCGTTAATTCGGAATTCTCCTTGAGGATTTTCTTCGTTGGTGAATCGCGGATTCTTCTTGTGGAGTGTAGCTACCTTCTGGGTGCATTTCTTTACGTCGGCTTCGGGGAAGTTCTTGCCGTCGGTAAAGTGAGTAGTGGCTGCGTTTTCGATGGCAACTTTTGCCTTGTAGTACTTGGTGGCGAAAATGAAATTTTCCTTCACCACGAAAAGTTTGGTGGTGCCGTTCCAATCAATGATGTTGGTGTACTTGTTTTGACGGATGTCTACGATGCCTTTTTCCACTACGGATTTAAAATCACTGGCGCTGGGCATTTCTGCGGCGTCAATGCTTAGCATCAATCCGTTCCACTTGGTTTCCCATTTCTTGTAGAAAATTTCGGGATCCAGGGAAAAACGGGTATTGCCCTCTTCCTGGAGGGATAAAAGCATCAGGAGATATTTCTGGGCGTCTGCGGAAATGTCGGGCTGTAAATCCTGTACGAACTTTTGAAGGTGCGCGTTAATGGCGGCGATACCTCGGGCCTCTCGCAGCAAGTCGAAGAATTGAGAGACAGAACCATTTGTGATGATATCCTTAGTCATTGTCTTCGTCTCCTTCCTGTGCTTTTTTCTTGGTCATCAGACTCTTAATTTTATCGAAGGCTTTTTGCAAATCGTCAAATGTTTTCCAGGTGTGGGCGTAAATGCCGCTGCCCTTGCCCTCGCAGGTGCCGCGAAGGAAGACGTAGTAAATACCACCGAAGTGCTGATTGAAAATTTCTTCGTCGGATTTTTCCGAATAGAATTGCTTGAGCCACTTGATGAGGCAATAGCTGTAAAGAACTCGCTGGATGGAGTAGTCCTCGTCTACCTTTGCCTGGACGGCTGCATCGCTGTAGATGTCGTTTTCAAGGACGTCGGATTTCCAGTCCAGAATGCTGTAGCGATTATTGCGGACAAAGACCATGTCCATAAAGCCCTTGAACATGCGGACGATATAATCGCTGGCTTCGCCACATTCTGCAAGAGTGGCATTCACGTTGAATTGACATTCCTTCTTGATACAGCTGGTGGGGATGCTTACCAGCGGGAAGGATTCCTCGGTATGCTCCCCGCCGGTAATGGCAGGAAGTTCCGCGTGAAGGGTGTTCCACACTATTTCTGCGGTATAGTCTGTCCATTCCTTTTGATGCTTCCAGATGGGGAGACCTTGTTTCTTGAAATGATCGTCAATAAGGTTCACCAGCTGGGCGTGATTCTTAGCGGATTCCAGAGTTTTAACGATCTGACCGAATTCCTGGAATTTCAAATTTTCAAAAATGGAATGGAGTGCGTTACCCAGCTTGTTGCCCTTGGGATATTTAATCAGGCTAGCTTGAATTGCTGCACCTTGGGCGTCGTTGCCGTCGTCCTTATTGGAACGATCTCCACCGGTTTCGCTGACGGATTCGTCGGCCTTGCCGTTCAATGTGGAGTAGGAGAATTGCAGAACACTGAGCTTGGCCATGTTCTTCTGCAGTTCATCTGCATAAAGTTCTTGCTGCTCACGGGAGCCTGCATCCTGTTCTCCGCGGGAGGAATCGCTGAGAGGCTTCAGGATTTGAGTCTTCACGATGTCACGCAACAGGCCGGGACGTTCTGGATTCCATTTGCATTCGGGAAGCGGTTCCGCATATTCCTTATGGTTGTCCCACAGGTTGTTGAACGCACGTCCCAGAAATTCAAATTCAGGTTTGTAAGCATCGCTGTCTTTTACATGCCATTTGAGATAGCGGGGCATAATCAGGACGGAGGAGGCGCGGGTGAAATCCACGTAGAACAGACGTTTCCATTCTTCGATTTCTTCGGACTTGCGAACAGCCTTATCCTCGCTTTCAAAACCCATCTTGGTGGATTCCCCTTCGTGATAGATGAAGGGTCCGCTGACGTTATCGTTAAACTGTTTGAAGCCTGCGACGGAAATGACTACGGGAAATTCCAAACCCTTGGATGCGTGAATGGTCATGACCTGAACGGCGTCGAAGTCCGTTCCCTTGGCCACCAGGTTGCCGTCTTCGTCATCGGTGTCGGCGTTGTCGTTACGTAGACCTTCCAGATGGCGGATAATGTCGCTGAGGCTTGCGTTATTCTGATAGAGGAATGCGATGCAGTAGTTACCAATCTGACGGAGCTTTGCCAGGTTCTGCAGCATGGAAAGATCCATCAGGTGCTTTTCTACCTGAGTATGCTCGTAGACCTTTTCCTGTAATTCTGCAAAACGTCTTTTTTCTGCAAGAGCTTTCCATTCCTGGATTCGCTGGCGGACAATATTCATGGGATCATCAAAGAGATCCTTTTCGGCGTCCGAAAGCTTTACGCGGAAAAAGTCCGTAATCAGAACTTCGTTTAAAAGCCTGCGGTTACGGGCTGTAAAGTCGTTGGCGTCGATGGCCTTGAACAACGCGATCCATTCTGCACATTCCCTGCCGTTAAACAGGTTGGTGTCCTTATAGCGGGCGAAGGGAACGCCTGCGTTTCGCATGACGTCTTCAATGATTTCCATTTCAGAACGGGTGCGGGCAAGAACCGCGAAATCCTTGAAGGTAACGTTTCGCAGTTCTTTGGGATTGTCCTTATCGAAAACCTGCAATGCGGTTTTGGGCGTGCCATCTACATTCTTGAATGTGCAGAACTCAACAATCTTTTCTACAGCCGCCTGAGCGAAGGCTGTTTCATCAATTTCCTTTTCGGGAATGATGAAGGGCAACTGCGGTTTGCCATTGAATGTGGGTTCTTGCTTGATGGCGCCTTCCGGGAAATGAGATTCCGTGAAGGTGATTGCGGCAACGTCCGGAGATTCTGAATTTTCCGGAGCTTCGTCGCTTTGAGTCTTGGCGAAAAAGTCCTTGCCTTCAACAGCTTCAAAAAGGTGGTTGCAACCTTCAATAATGCTCTTGGTAGAACGGAAGTTGTTTACCAAATCATTCTTGACGCCTACGGTCTTAATATGTTCAATAGCCTTCTGGTAGACGTTAACGTCTGCGCCCTGGAAACTATAGATGGATTGCTTGGGGTCGCCTACCACAAAGATGGGGCTGAACAACTGCTTGAAAATATCCCACTGCAGCTGGTTGGTATCCTGGAATTCATCAATGATCGCATAACGATACTGCTTGCGGAGTTTCTTGCAAAGCAGAGACTCGCCACCCTTAGAATCTTTGGCGAGAACTGCGTGATGCACCGACAAAATCATGTCATTGTAGGATTGACACTTGTGGGTGTCCTTGTAGGATTGCCACTTGCTGAACAAATCCGGAGTCTGCTCAAAGAGGAAAATGTTCTTGATGACATTCCCGATCTTTTTGTAAATACCAGCGGAATCGTCCAAGCCTTCGTAGAAAAGGTTCAGCGCATCGAAAAGTTCTGCAGGCTGGGCGCTGATCAGTTCGTTACCAAACTGCGGCGTGCCGAAAATCTTTTTGTCGCCGCTGCCGTCCCACACTTCCAGGGTTTCAAGGAATGCCTTGACGCTTTTGCCGTTTTTGGCTACGTCCTTATTCTTCTGGTGCTGAACTGCATCAAAGGTGGCGTCTTCATATTTTTTCAAGGTGAGATAAGCTTCGCCTACAGCCTTGATTTTCAGGAGCCCTGCAAAGCCACCTTGTTCCAGCATGGCACAAACTTCGTCACGGGTAGCGCTAATGTTGCCGAAGGTCAAACCCTTTGGCTCACTCAACTTGACGATTTCGCTTCCATTGTTGTCGGCGCCTTTATACATATTGATGGAATTGCAGAGCAATGCGGAAAGTCCGTCAATAAGGCTTTGTGCCTTGACGCCTGCGCTCAACAGGATTTGATAAAGCTGGTTGTCAAGCCATTTGCTGCGGGACCATTCCGCCACAATTCCTTCCACGAAGTTTTCGTCGATCATGGCCATGTCAAAAGGTCGGCCTGCGTCATAGGCGTTCTCGCGAAGTGTTTTTTGGCAGAAAGAATGGATGGTGAAAATGGGGGCGTTGTCTACTTCACGCAAAGCTTCTGCGAAAAGCTGGATGTCCTTCACCTTGTTGAAATCAGGATCGTCCTTGTTGTCCTTATTCAATCTTTGGGTGTCGAGAACTTCCTCAATTTTTTTGCGGATACGATCCTTCAATTCACCAGCGGCCTTTTCCGTGTAGGTGACAATGAGAATCTTGCTCAGCGGTGTGCCGTCGTTAATGAGACGTGCCACAATCTGCTGGATGGTGTATGTCTTGCCCGTTCCTGCGGAGGCCTCGATGCAGAGGCTCTTGGACGGATCGAAACTGTTGTTGGAACCGATGTTCAGACTATCAAAATTCATATTCCCCTCCCTTAGCAAACCACGTTCAACTTGATGAGTGATTGCTGATGTTCCCTGGCTTCATTCCATTCGCTGGGGAAGGTTTCTAGGGGAGTGAAGCCCACGTCTTTTCGCTTGTCGAACATGTTGCGCTTTCCGAAGAATTTCCAGACGTCAGAAAGATCCTTGGCGTAGTCACCAAAGTTACTGTATTCGTTGCCTAGCAAATCTGCGGGGGCTGCCTTGGAATACTGTTCCACAAATGCGGTGCTGTAGATTTCCTTCAGCAACTCCACTGCCTCGGAGGAAGACATGGAAACACTTGCTTCTGCAGGTTTCACTGCTTCCAGATCGGAACTGTAAATAGAAATCTTGATGGTTTCCTCCGCATCGCTCTTCTTTTGTGCGATGAGGGCAAGGGCCGCTACGTAAGTGTTCAAATACTTGCTCTGTTTGAAGTTGGGCGTCTTGGTGGGAGACTTGGGCTTGGTGGACGTGATGGACACAAGATGGTTTCGATCTGCGTTGCACCAGGGAAGAGTTCCCGAAAGTACCCAACGGATATCCTGACCATTGATATTCTGCAGGATGACAAGCTCCAGTTTTTCTTTATTACTCCAGGAATCAGACGCCTTGGCGGGAGCGTCTCCTTCTGTAGATTCCATCTGGCCAATAACCCGATTACACTTGTGTTCACAACTATCCAGAAGTTTGTTTCCGTACTTGTTGTCAGGCAGTTCGCCGTTCAGTTTCAGGTCGTGGACCAGTTTGTCCTTGTCGTCCTTGTTGCCTGTAACGGCTGCGGTTACCATGGCGTTGACTAGCACGCTGTTGCCCAGGTTGTTAAAATCCACAGGTTCGAAGTATTCTGATTCTGGATCCACATCGTCTTCACGTTCGTTAGTGTCCAGCATTCTTGTAATGCGGAACTGGAAGGGATCTTCCAGGAACTTCTGGATTTCTCGGAAACTTACGCGTTCTGGATTCTTGATGGTATTTTTATCACCCAGGTCTTCCCATTGCCAGTGGAAACGGGTGCGCTTACGGGCTTCTTCTGCATTGTCGGCGGGATTCACCATGCCGTCGTAAGTAGCGCGGTTACGCCATTCCTTGGGAGTGAACAGTTCGCTGTAGGGTCGCTTTTCATCCAGGGGAGTTTCTGTTTCGGGCCAAATATTCTTGATGGCGTTCTTGTTTTCTTCAATCCAAGTTTCGGCTCCGTCGCCATATTTCTCCTTGGCGGATTTCTTAATGGCGTTCTTCAAGAAATTTCGGATGTCGCTAATGATGGAAGAGGCGTACAGGTCTTCGTCCTTAGCGATGTTCTTGTTCACGTAGCTTAGGTGGAAACTACTGGAAGTACTCATCAGCTGGCACAGGAACGCATAACGCTTCTTGGCTACGGGTGTGTCATCGCCGGGCCAGGCCACCACATTGTTGCGAAGGTCCAAGGTGCTCTTGGGATTGTTCCCCGGGAATGCGCCAGAACTTGCACCGATAAAGAAAACATGCTTTACTGGGATAATGCGGTTGGGAATGAACTTCGCAAAAGTAACGCCGTTCACAAAAAGGTTCCCGCAGCTGTATTCCGTACTTTCGGCGGCGCAGTTCAAAGTCTGGATAATGCAGGGCCAGGAAATTTCCTTACGGCCTGCGTCAAACTGATGCTTCAGAATTTCAAAGCCGGTACTGATCTGCTTGTAGACGATGGTTTCGCCAGCGAATCCGTCGGGAGCGAACGGCATGGAAATCCAGTTGGAAAGCTTATCGATGACTTCGTCCATCAATTCCGGCGTCACGGCCTTGTGAGTCTTTGCGAAATCAATCCACTGGTCCAGTTCGTCAATGGTATCAGCGAACTTGCAGAGACTCTTGTTGTTGCTGCTGGCGATATCGGAGTAGGGACGAAGTTCCTCGCATTGCATAGAACCGTTGGGGAAGTCCTCATCCGTAAATTTGGACAGCAAAAGTCTGCGAAGACCATTCTTCCAGTCGCCCTGCTTTTCATTGCGGTCGCGATACATGTGGATGTTTTCGATCCAGCCTTCCCAAGCTTCCACATCTTCGTCGGTAATACCGCGGGTGTGCTGCACCACGGGATTTCTCATCAGGCTAAAGAATGCGGGCCTGTTGATGGTCTGAATTTCCGGATCCAAGAGACCGCAGAGAACCGCCAATGCATTTGCTGTCAAGGAGGCGCGGGCAGGGGAGTCTACGATGGAGAAGGGAATATGGAGACCATCTTTTGACGTCTGGTCGAACGCCTGGTAGATGGCGGTGCGGTAACTGTCCAAATCAGGAGAGAACACCATAATATCGCTAATGCGGTTGACGGGCTTCCCGTCGGCATCTCGTTCACTCAGCAACTTGCAAATGCGGGAATGCAACACCTGGATTTCTCTTTCGCGGGTGGGCGCGGAGGTCAAGGAGAATGTTGCGTCCTCGGCGAACCCACCGCGGCTCTTGCCTGCGTCAGCCTCGAAATACTCCAGCAAATCCTGACTGCTGTTTTTACGCTGGGCAATCATGGACTGTACTTGTTTCAAAAGACCGGCGCTGTTTTCGTCGGCGCAGTTCTCGCCAGATGTCCCCAATCCGTCTTCAAATTCAAAATCGTAATTGGCTGCTTGACACCACAGTTTAATATTGTCGCGACCGGAACGTCCCCAATTGCAGAGCAATGCGTTTTCATTCTCGGAATCTACGCCTTCTTCCACTTGAGCGCTGTTTTCCAATTCATCCGGAGACGCGTCGGAAACAGAAACGTGAAGACGTTTCTTTAGATCTTCGGGCAGGTCGTTACCGCCACTGGTCCAGCGGTTGCCGGATTTTTCCCAATGGTGGTATTTGCCTGGTGCCGCCACGTCTTCCCAGAAGTCCATACAGGGGTTCTGGATGAAGGCGTAAATGTCATGTTCTTCTGCAAACTTTTGCAGGATCACGCGATAGAACTGACCCATACCGCTCAGACCGAAAATAAATACAGGGAGAACGTTATCGCCGTCCGTAAAACTTTCGCAGTGGAATTTTTCGCAGGTCTTGTACAGGAAGGGAATGGTCAAGTAATTGACATTTACAGGGCCTTCCATGCCGGCATTCTTGCGGGCGTTCATGGCGTCAAAGGCGCGGGTCAGCAAGGAGGGCTTTTTCCCATCCTGATGGAAAATCTTGGAATAGAGCTTTCGCTGCCACTCTTCACGAGGACTGCCATCAAAGAAGTCCTTTAGATCACCCTGCTTCCAGCAATCCAGAATGCCTAGAGCCTTACCGTTTTCGTCGCACTTGCCTCCGCGAGTCAGTACAAACCCAGCAGGCCTGGAAGTCTCGTATTCCAGGAACATGGAGGCCATTCTCAATGATAAATCGAAAATGTGGTTTTCGTCTAGTTTGCCATCCACTTCCAAATAGCGGACCACTTCATCACCCAGGCTCTTGTAATTGGGCTGGGCATTTTCGTCCGTTTCGTAAAGGTAGGCGAGAATCACGCTCTGCAGCACATCGCTGTTCAGCTTCTGCTTGGTAATATCGTCACCGACTAGAATTTCCATGAGGAATCGGTCGATCATCATGGAATTAAAGTTGGCTAAAGTTCCCTGCTTTTGAACCCAGCGCAGGCGGAACCATTGTTCCATTTTAGGGTCAGGAAAGACAATGATGGGGGCCACAAAGGGATTTTTCCATGCGGCTTTAACGGTTGCCATCAAGTGATCGGCAAGGCTTTCAAGATTCAGAGCGAACTTTAAGTGAAGCATAGTGGCAATATATTTTTAAAAAGGAGATTTGTTCTTTTAGATTATCGTTTTTATCCCTCATTTTGTCAAATCTTTTTGTTTGCCATTGGATTCCCTCCCCTGGAAAACTATTTTTGCGCAAAGGAGAAAATTATGTGGTCTGCTCGAATTCCTCTTATTTACGTGGCTTCCCTGCTAGCCATGTTCTTTTTAGCCTGCGAAGATTCCACCAGCGCGTCCGGCGTCCGGGATTCTAAAAGTGTTGTAGATACGGTTTATGTCGTCGACACCATCTATAAAAATGGCGATTCCGTTGTGGTGACCAAGAAGGATACGGTGATTCTCAAAGCCGACACGGTCGTGGTCCGTGACACTGTTCTGAAAATTGAACGAGATACGATTCACGATACTCTCGATGCCCAGGGTAATGTGATTCCTTCTTGTGGTGATGTGGACTTTGATAGTACGAAACAGTTCTGTTACCAGGGAAAGGCTTACCCCTTGTGCAAGGGTAAAACCTATAACACCGACAGCGTGGTCTGCGTAAACGACATCGAAGTCGTGGGCTGTGGCGGAACGGTTTTTGATTCTACCAAGAGCATCTGTTATAAGAATAAACCGCATGAACGATACGTTCAGCTAGGCAATCGTCGATACGAATACTTTGTAGATGAACGTGATGATCAGTATTATCGCAGTGTAAGGATTGGCAATCAGGTATGGATGGCCCAGAACTTGAATTACAAGGTGGACAGCAGCTGGTGTGCCGGCGGTCATGTGGCTTCCTCTACGGAGAATACCTTGGGTGATTGCGAAAAGTACGGCCGTTATTATCGGTGGGCCGGAGCCATGAACATTCCAAACGAGTACAACTATATTAGAACCACCGCTGTCGTGGATACCACCAAGGATTACCAGGGCGCATGTCCCAATGGCTGGCATGTTCCCAATCATAAGGAGTGGTATGCCCTAGAAGATTATATCTACACGGTGGTGGATCCTGATTCCGCCTACTCCCTGGATGTGCATCTGAAGTCCGATAGTCTGTGGGCTGATGGATATGAGGAAGTTGATGGCGAAAAGGTGATGGTGCCCAAGGGCAGGAATACGGTTGGATTCAACGCCCTTCCTGTGGGCTGGCATTACATAAGCGTGAGAAATGATGGCGTTATCGTAGGTTCGCTCTTCTTGGACTTTACCCATGATACCCGATTCTGGAGCGTCAATGAGACTGGTGAAAGTAACGCCTTTGTGTATGCGGCGGATCATGATTATAATCGTAAAACTCTTAAGTATTACTCGAGCGTCGCTTCCGTAAAGCATGGTGGCTGGTCCCTTCGCTGCATCAAGAATGCTCAATAATTCAAAAATTGCTATTTAACAACGCATTTTTATGAAAAAATAGGGATTCCCGAATACGGAATCCCTTTTCTTATACTAGATTACAAGCTGCAAGTTTTTATCTAAAGATTTTATATAATCTGGAGCATTATTATGGAAATTAAGTGGAAAAATCCCGACGCAAAGTTTGACCGCCTCGTTCTCGCTGGCGATATCGGTGGTACCAACACCAATCTGGGTATCGTAGGCTATAAGGATGGCAAGTTCACCCTGATTCTGGAAACGGTCTGCCCCTCCAAGGATATTGACGGTCTGGATGCTCCCATTCGTGAAACTTTGAAGATTGCTGCCGAAGCTCGTGCAGACTTGAAGCCTACCCACATTTGCATTAGCGCTGCAGGTCCTGTTGCCAATAACAAGTGCGTCATGACCAACCTGCCCTGGTCTGTGGATGGAGAAGCTCTCTCCGCAGCAACCGGCATTCCTACTCTCGTGATTAACGACTTCATGGCCATTAGCTACGGCATCCCCACTCTGGATGTGGATGATCCGGAACAGATCCACAAGCTGGTTCATACCGATGGTAGCGTTCCCGCTCCCCAGGCTGCTACCAAGGCTGTGATTGGTCCGGGTACTGGTATGGGCGTTGGCTTCCTGGCATTTGACGGTCAGAAGTACATTCCCGCTTCCTCTGAAGGCGGCCACTCTACTTTCGCCCCCTTTGATAAGGACTCTCAGGAATTCCACGACTACATGGAAAAGAAGATCGGTACCGTTCCCGGTGTAGAACCGCTCGTTTCCGGCATGGGCCTACGTAACATGTACGAATGGTGGAAGGAAACCCGCGGCGTTCCTAACAATGAATACTTCCAGAAGATCGAAGAAACCGAACCCAACGATCGCCCCAAGTACATTTCCCGCGCTAGCGACAACGATCCCGTTGCTGCAGAAATGATGCGCCTCTTCGTGAAGATGCTGGCACGTTTCGCTTCTGACGCTTCTACCCTGTTCCTCCCGCTGGGTGGCTTCTACCTGGCTGGCGGCACCGTCCAGAAGGATCTCCGCTGGCTGGAACGCGATAACCTGTTCATGCAGTACTTCGAAAAGAACTACAATCCCAACATCCGCCCGCTGTTGAACAAGATTCCGGTGTACGTGATTAAGGATTACAGCATCAGCCTCTACGGCGCTGCCAACGCAAGCCTGAATCTGCAAAAGTAAATATAAGGCTCCTGAGCCTGCCGAAGGGCCGGCTCCTGCGAGTCATCCTGAGCGAAGCGCCGAAGGTGCGGAGCCGAAGGATCTAGCAACAAGTTCCCGATAGGTTTAAAACCATCGGGATTTTTTGTTTATCAGAATGGGTTTAAGCCAGGCAGTATTTCTGGCTGCGTCCGCCTTTCGGTGCGGCCTTGAAAACGCCCTTGGAGATCATTCCCTGAATTTCTCGGAGGGCGGTGTCGTGGCTGGCTTCCAGGATGAGGGCCACGTCCTTCGCTGAGAACAACTGAGGGAGTTTTCCGGAAAGAGCTGCGTCTAAAAGCATTTGCTGGCGGACACTTAAGGCGGCGCCGGCGAAACGCTGCTGTTGCTGGATCTGGCTTGCCTTCGCGGTAAGCGTCCGGAGTGTTTCTTCCATGGCATCCTGCAGTCGCTGGAGGAACCACAAAATCCATTCCGTAATGTCGCCACTGCTACGCTGGGCCTTATTTAGAATGCTCATGTATTCATCGCGGCGAGCAAGAATCTGACTGTTGATGGGGTAGAGGTATTTGCCGAAATCGCTGGAACGCACCAGCTGCATGGCGGTAATCATTCGAGCCAGGCGGCCATTGGCTTCCTCAAAGGGACGCAGGGTCAAGAACCAGAACTGGGCAATGGCGGCCTTTACTATTCCGTCCAGAGGCGAAGTCTCGAACCAGGCGATGAATTTTTCAACCAACTTAGCCAAACTCTCGTGATGCGGCCCCACAAAGGATAATTCCGCAGGAGCATTTCCGCTTGTGATTTTGTTGTCCGTATTGCGGAGTCGGAACGGATTCTTCTTGCTTAGCGCGCTGTGCCAGTTGAAAAGACGTTCCGTAGTGAATGCTGTACTTGCATTCTGAATTGCGCCAAGACTGTTGATGATAAAATTTCGAGATGCCTTGGCTCGCTTCTCCACATCGGCGCGGATGTCTTCCAGATTCAAATCGTGATGATCTATTGAAAAACTGGCTGCAATTTCCTGCGTAATAATTTCTGCTTCCAGTTCCTGGGCTCCGCAAATTTCTGCAAGGCCAATCAATTTCCCTTGGGTGCGTCGCACTAGCCCCAGCGCATTCATAATGGCCTGGGAATCGTATCGGAAATGGGTCCAGTCGGGATATTGATGAACGTATAGCATTGAATTCAAAATTAAAAAAAATTGGGGATGGAGGATTTTTCTATCTTGCGTACCTATGAAATTTGAAGAACTTCCTTTGGCACAACCGTTGCAGCGCGCCGTTCGCACTGTAGGCTACGAAACTCCCACTCCCATTCAGGAACAGTCCATCCCCAGCTTGCTGGAAGGTCAGGATCTGCTGGGTATTGCCCAGACGGGTACGGGAAAGACCGCCGCTTTTGCGCTGCCTATTCTGCAGCGTCTGTTGGACTCTGGAAAGTTCCGCCAGCCCAGAACCTGCCGCGCCCTGATTTTGCTCCCCACTCGTGAGCTTGCCATTCAGGTGGAAGAATGTTTTAAACAGTATGCACAATACACCGCAATTTCTACCGCCTGTATTTTTGGTGGCGTTAGCGATGTGAAACAGAAGAACGTTCTGGTTCGCGGTGTGGACGTTCTGGTGGCAACTCCGGGTCGTTTGCTGGATTTGATTGGCCAGAAGGCTGTGACCCTTAAGAATGTGGAATTCTTCGTTTTGGATGAAGCCGACCGTATGTTGGATATGGGCTTCATTCATGACATTCGTAAAGTGGTGGGAATGCTTCCGGGCAAGCGCCAGAACTTGTTCTTCAGCGCAACCATGCCTAAGGAAATTTCTGACTTGGCTGCTACCATCTTGCGCCCCAATCCGGTTCGCGTCGAAGTGGCTCCCCAGAGCACTCCCATTGAACGCATCCGTCAGGAACTTTATCGCATTGATAAGCGCCGCAAGGGCGCCCTCCTGAAGGAACTGCTTTCTTCCCACGAAGAAATGAAGAAGGTGCTGGTGTTTACCCGCACCAAGCACGGCGCTGACAAGATTGTGCGTGTGTTGGAAAAGGCTGGTGTTAAGTGCGCTGCCATTCACGGCAACAAGAGCCAGAACCGCCGTCAGGAAGCTCTTGGCAACTTCAAGAGTGAACAGATCCGCGTACTGGTGGCAACCGACATTGCTGCCCGTGGTATCGATGTGGATGATGTCACACACGTTTTCAATTACGATCTTCCCAATGAACCGGAAACTTTCGTGCATCGCATTGGCCGCACGGCTCGCGCAGGCAAGGAAGGCGTTGCCATTTCCTTCTGCGCACCTGACGAAGAACAGGATTTGCGTGCCATTGAAAAGTTGACCAAGGTGAAGATTCCTGAAGGCGACAAGGCTATCTACGAAAAGTTGCCCGAACAGCAGAAGGAAACTCCCGAAAGTGAAATGCGTAATGCCCGCGGACGTTTGCCTCGTGGCCAGAAGGGTGACCGTCGCAATGACCGTCGTGACAATCGCCAGGCTTCTGGTGAGGGCGAAGATCAGCAACCTGCAAAGTTTGATTGGCGTAAGCACCAGGCTGACAAGCGCAATGCTCGCGCAGCTGAACAGGCCCGCGAAAACGGCGGCGACCGCGGTGAAAACCGCCCACAAACTCGTGAAGAACGCCGTGGCAATCGTGCAGAAAAGTTCGGCCGCAAGCCGGAACGTCGCAATGGACAAAATGGTGAAGAACGCCGCGACGATAACCGCCCGCAGAATTTTGCAAAGAATAACGCCGCCGGCGATGACAATCTGAACCGCCGCACCATCGGCAAGAACCGCCCCGGTTCCCGCGCCCGCAAGCGTATGCGTGAGCAGGCTGCCGCCTCTGCCGCAGCTGCAGCTGCCCGCGGCGGAAAATAGCGGTTTCAAAACCTCTGACAAATAAAGTCAAAAAAGACCCCGACTCTTGCGAGTCGAGGTCTTTTAAATTGCTTGATCCCTCGACTCCGTCGCTTTCGCGACTTCGCTCGGGATGACACTGGGGCGCGCGAACGCCCTATTGTCCATTAAGCTTTATAATCAGCGATCTGATCAGCGGTCAGGTTCATGACAAAGTTGGAGTGCTTCATCACTTCTGCTTCAGCGAGGTTCAGGTAAACCTTGGCGCTCTTGCCGAACAGTTCTGCGTTTGCAGAAGCGTCGCGGATAAGGAGCT